>CALYVE010000132.1 GCA_945492935.1 uncultured Lachnospiraceae bacterium | reverse complement strand
AGTGCAGCATGGATTGCCTCCTCAGCAAGTAATGAGCAATGAACCTTTACCGGTGGAAGTCCGTCTAATGCTTCCATAACTGCCTTGTTTGTTACTTCAAGCGCCTCATAGATTGTCTTACCCTTAACAAGCTCTGTTGCCATACTGCTTGTTGCAACAGCGGCTCCACAGCCAAAGGTCTTAAACTTCACATCCCGAATCACCTGATTTTCATCGATATCAAAATATATTCTCATAATATCGCCACACTTCGCATTACCGACTGTGCCAACACCACTTGCATTCTCAATTTCACCAACATTTCTAGGATTTTGGAAATGATCCATTACTTTCTCACTATACATATCTATTCCTCCTCATATGAGTCATTGTCTTATTTGCTCTGTTTCTTGATGTAATCTTCATAAAGCGGAGACATGCTGCGCAGTCTTTCTACAATACGCTTTAACTGGTCAATTACATAATCCATCTCTTCCTTTGTGTTCTCTTCACCTAGTGTAAGTCGAAGGGAACCATGTGCAATCTCGTGTGGTAAACCAATTGCAAGAAGAACATGCGACGGATCAAGGGAACCTGATGTACACGCTGAACCACTCGAACCGCAAATTCCTGCCATATCAAGCATTATGAGTAATGATTCGCCTTCAATAAACTGAAAACTGAAATTAATATTATTTGGTAAACGGTTCGTTTTATGACCATTCACTCTGGTATACGGAATCTTTGCTAAAACTTTATCCATAACATAATCTCTTAACTCGGTCTCATGCTTTGCGCGCGCCTCCATCGTCTCAAAAGCGATTTCAACAGCCTTGCCAAATCCAACAATACCGGGAAGATTCTCCGTACCGGCTCTTCTCGAACGCTCCTGCGCTCCACCATGTACAAAGCTTCGGATTTTCACACCTTTACGAATGTAAAGAAATCCGATACCCTTTGGACCGTTTAGCTTGTGACCGCTCGCCGAAAGCATATCAATATGAAGTGCCTCTACGTCAATAGGAAGCTGACCGTATGCCTGAACAGCATCTGTATGGAACAAGACTCCATTTTTCTTGCAGAGCTCACCAATCTCCTTGATTGGCTGAATGGTACCTATCTCGTTATTTGCAAACATAACAGATACTAAAATTGTATCCGGACGAATCGCCTTTTCTAACTGATCAAGCTTTAAGATACCATTTTCATCTACGTCGATATATGTGATTTCATATCCCTGCTTTTCTAACCATTCGCAAGTATGAAGAATTGCATGGTGCTCAATCTTTGATGTAATAATGTGCTTACCCTTAGCACTGTAAGCCTCTGCGGTTGCCTTCAATGCCCAGTTATCCGCTTCGGATCCGCCTGCTGTAAAATAGATATTTGTAACCTCTGTATTTAAGCTATTGGCAATCGTTGTTCTTGCGTTAAGAATCGCCTCTTTTCCTTTGTTCGAAAATTTATATACACTCGATGGATTTCCATAAAATTCTGTGAAATATGGAAGCATCGCATCAACTACCTCCGGCTTTGTCTGTGTAGTTGCTGCATGGTCTAAGTATATGAATTTATCCATTTAACACACTCCTTTTTCCTAATCTTGATATCACAAGATGTATGTATATATCATCCTATTTTCATGGCTACCATATCACTGTGAATTCCAGAAGTCAACAAAAAGAAACACGATTTCTCTTTATTGAAAAATATTATCAGTAATAATCAAAGAACAAACAAAATATATATGGAATAAGACATATTGTGAGGCAGTTATGTCAAAAAATACAATTATCAGGGGAACACTTATTTTAACGATTACAGGCCTTTGTACGAAGTTACTTGGGTTTTATTATAGAATATTCTTAACAAAGCTTATTGGTGTACAACAGCTCGGTATTTACCAACTTGTATTTCCGTTGTATATATTAATGTTTTCTTTCTGTGGTCAGGGATTCTGCCAGGCCCTGACAAAGCATGTCTCTGCTTATCTTGGCAGGCAAAAATACAATTGTATGAATCGTACACTAAGCTACGCTCTTATAATTTCTGTCTCGTTAAGTATTGTCACATCAAGTCTCGTATATGCAAATGCAAATACTATTTCACTTGCCGTTCTAAAAAACACCGAATGCACACCGCTTCTTCAATTGTTATGCTTTGCAATTCCTTTTGTCGTATTCAAGGCAATAATCAATTCATTCTTTTTAGGAAAAAACGAACCAAAATATCAGGGAATCACGCAATTATTTGAACAGATTATTCGAATATCATCTGCAGCCTTTCTTGCATACTTTCTAGTCAAAACTACACGAAACGCAAGACTTGCTGTTGTTGCAGTTGTCATAGGTGAATTAAGTGCTACCATACTAACAACATTTTTTTATTTTATTGACAGAAAACGGAACACTATATCAAAAAAGAATAAGAATTCAGACAACAACAATCAGTCATTTACAATTATAAGAAACAATTTATCAGCTTGTACCTATAAAACCGTTGCCAAAGGTTACATAAACGATGCAATCCCTATGTCAGTAAACAGTTTAATTTTCGCATTATTTTCAAGCTTTGAAGCAGTACTTCTGCCAAATGTTCTGTATGCCCATTATGATGACAAAACATTTGCGATGGAAATATTCGGTATCGTAACAGGAATTGTTTTACCATTCCTTTTATTTCCTGCGACAATTACAACCTCATTATCTTCTATGCTTTTACCGTCTGTATCCTTTGCAGAGGCAACAAATAATTATAAAAAAATAAAGAAAACGCTCTTTGCAAGCGTTTTCTTCTGTCTTAGTCTCGGCATGATTGCAAGCATACTGTATATGGTGCTTGCAAAATATATATGCAATGTTGCTTTTCATAATGAAATGGCGGGAATATTATTGCGAAATATGAGCTTTCTCTGTCCCTTCATCTATATCTCCGGCAACCTGTCAGCATTCTTAAATGGTATGGATATGGCATTCACAAATCTAATGTATAACATCATAGGAATATCCGTTCGTATAGCATGTTCCTTTATTCTTGTACCGATATTCGGAATAAAAGCGTACATATACGGCATTGCAGCAAGCTATATCCTTATTGACATGCTACAATTTATCACACTTCAATTAAGAATCAAAAACACAAAACCTACAGCTGATATGGTGTCACCTGATACACATAATAATTAAGCCAGTTTGTATAAAGCGTATTTGCGTGACAACGCCATGACTTAATCGGTGTCTGTGTCGGATCATCGTTCGGATAATAATGTACCGGAATATCAGGATTTAACCCTTTTTTTACATCTCGCTTATATTCCTGATCCAGCGTAAGTGTATCGTACTCCGGATGTCCTGTCACAAAAATGTTCTTTCCATCCTCGCCAATAATAAGATATGGTCCTGTCACCTTTGACTCAGCAACAATCTCAAGCAACGGGTTGTCAACAATCGCCTGCTTGTCAACCTCTGTATATCTTGACTGTGGTACAAGAAAGCTGTCATCGAAGCCACGTACAAGCGGCGTACGCTTGTGGAATGTATAATGCTTATATACACCGGAGAATTTCTTGTCCATCTTAAATTTCTTAACACCATAACGGTAATATAAACCAGCCTGTGCCCCCCAGCAAATGTGGAGTGTTGAGGTTACGTTGTCCTTTGACCAGTCCATAATCTCAGTAAGCTCGTTCCAGTACTCAACCTCCTCAAACTCCATGAGTTCAACCGGTGCACCCGTAATAATAAGTCCATCCCATTTTCTATGACGAACACTCTCAAAATCAGTATAAAACCGTTCTAAATGTGCCTCTGAAACATGTTTTGACTCGTAGGACATTGTACGAATAAAAGATATATTTACCTGAAGTGGTGTATTCGACAAACTGCGAAGAAGCTGAAGCTCTGTATCCTCCTTCAAAGGCATAAGATTTAAAATTAAAATATCAAGCGGACGAATATCCTGACTCAACGCACGGTTTTCATCCATAACAAATATATTCTCCTGCTCTAATATTTTCTTAACCGGTAAATCATTATCTATTTTAATCGGCATATTATCAACCTCTTTTCTACATACTTTCTCTGTTATAACACTTTTTGATTATAACTTCAAGAAATCATCCTCAGAAATAATAGGAACGCCAAGTTCCTTTGCTTTTTTATTTTTCGAAGACGATGACAGAACATCATTATTAATTAAATAGTTTGTTTTTGCCGAAACACTTCCTGTAACTTTGCCACCACGGTCTTCAATTACCTTCTTAAGAGCGTCGCGGTTTTCAAAAGAATTGAGAGTTCCGGTAATTACAAATGTCTTACCCGCAAGATCCTGTACATCTTGGACAACTGTTTTCTCAATTGTAAGCTCTGCAAGCAATGCACGGATGTTCTTGATGTTTGTTTCATCGTGAAGGTAATTTACAATACCCTCTGCAATTACATCACCAATCTTATCAATCTCAACAAATTCCTCAACAGGTGCAGACAATATCGCATCAATGTCATCATTAAAATGTTTACAAATAAGCTTTGCAGTCGCACTCCCAATATTCAAAATACCAAGTCCGTATAATACGCGAGAAAGTGAGGTTGTACGCGATGCATCAATCGATGCAATCATATTGTCATAAGACTTCTGACCGAATCCCTCTAATGCTACAATCTCATCTTTATATTGTTCAATCTTGTATAAATCATGCAGTTCCTTAATAAATCCACATTCAAGGAACTTCTCAAGCGTTGCCTCTGATAGACCATCAATATTCATCGCATTCCGTGATACAAAATGTGTGAAAAGCTTGATTGCCTTTGCCGGACAGGCATCATTTGTGCAATAAAGTGTCTCAATGCCATTATCATTGTTGATTCGTGTCGCACCACCACAAACAGGACACTCTGTAGGTATCGCGAGATTTCCGCTCTGTGTGAGATTCTCACTAATCTGCGGAATAATCATGTTTGCCTTATAAACCTTGATTGTGTCACCAATGCCAAGCTTTAGCTGACGAACAATACTGACATTATGAACGCTCGCACGACTAACCGATGTTCCCTCAAGCGATACCGAATCAAAAATCGCAACAGGATTAATAAGACCTGTTCTTGATGCACTCCATTCAACCTCACGAAGAATTGTCTCCGCCTGCTCGTCTGCCCATTTGAACGCAATGGAATCTCTCGGGAATTTAGCGGTTGTTCCAAGCGAATGCCCATAGGCTACATCATCGTATGAAAGCACGAGTCCATCGGAAGGAAAATCATTTTGCGCAATTTTGTCTGCGAACATCGCTACATGGTCTGCGATATTGCCCGCATTTACAGTAAAATGCTCTACAACATCAAAGCCAAGCTTTGCAAGATAATCAAATTTGGTGTTGATTGTCTTATCAATCTCCGGATTACCTGTATCCATAAGATAAAATGCGAAGAAGTGTACATTACGTTGTGCAGTCACCTTGTTGTTGAGCTGACGAACCGAACCGGAACAAAGGTTACGTGGATTCTTGTATTTTGCAGCAACATCCTCGATTGTCTCGTTGATACGCTCAAAGTCTGTATATGTGATAACGGCTTCGCCGCGAATGACAAGAGTATTGTTATCCGGAATCTTATTCGGAATGTTGGCAAATACCTTGGCGTTATTTGTGATAACCTCACCAATCTCACC
>CALYVE010000131.1 GCA_945492935.1 uncultured Lachnospiraceae bacterium | reverse complement strand
TTTTTGTGCTATGGAGATGAGACACAAAGAAGTGTGGAAGCCTCTTCTGAACACACTTCTTCGCATCAAGTGGCTCATCGGAATGGTTTGCACAACGGAAGGAAGACATTTTTGTTTGTGCAATCTTCCGAGGCACTGTATCAACAGAGGCTTTTGACACCCGAATCCTATAAAAACAATGCACGCGCAGTTCAAAGCGCCTTACGTGCCTTGAATATGTCACGTGCAAAATAAATCAACACTACGAATTACGAAGCTTTGTGATAAAGCGCTCCATACGGATCATCGCCTCACGAAGCTGATCGATAGAATATGCATAAGAAATACGCAAAAAGCCTTCGCCACAGTCACCAAAAGCGGTACCCGGAACGACAGCAAGCTCTTCCTCATGAATCAATCTTGTTGCAAATTCATCACTTGTAATGCCAAATTCCTTAATACACGGGAATACATAAAATGCACCCTTGGGCTCAAAACAAGGAAGATTCATCTCTCGAAATGCATTGAGAAGGAAACGACGCCTCTGGTTATATGAGGTTCGCATCTTGTCAATATCATCATCGCCGTTTTTGATAGCTTCCACTGCTGCATACTGACTCACCGTTGGCGCGCACATAATCGCAAACTGATGGATTTTTGTCATCTGAACGGCAATTGGTTCCGGTGCAAGCGCATAGCCAAGTCTCCAGCCTGTCATCGCATAGGCTTTCGAAAAACCGTTAATAACAATTGTTCTGTCCCTCATGCCCGGAAGCGATGCGATACTACAATGTGTCTGATCACCATATGTAAGTTCCGAATAAATCTCATCTGAAATTACGAAAATATCTTTTTCCTGACAGATCTTAGCGATCGGCTCCAGATCTTCCTTTGTCATAATCGCACCGGTTGGATTACTTGGATATGCGAGAATCAAAACCTTCGTCTTGTCTGTAATCGCATCAAGCAGTTCCTGTGCTGTCAGACGGAATTCATTTTCATTCTTGAGCTCAATTGTAACCGGAACACCGCCGATAAGCTGTACGCATGGCAGATAAGATACGTAGCATGGCTCCGGAATGATAACCTCATCCCCGGGGTCAAGCATCGCACGAAGGGCAATATCAATGCCCTCGCTTCCACCCACTGTCATGACGGTTTCCGTCCTTGGATTATAATGAACATCATACTTGCGTGCATACCATGCACAAATCTCCTGACGAAGCTCCAGGAGTCCCGAATTTGATGTATAAAATGTTTTTCCTTTTTCGAGAGCATAAATACCCTCTGCACGAATATGCCATGGTGTGTCGAAATCAGGCTCTCCTACACCAAGGGATATTGCTTCCGGCATCTCGCTTACGATGTCAAAAAACTTACGAATACCGGATGGCTTTATGTCTACTACTGTTTTTGATAATGGATTTCTCACGGTGCAATCGCCAACCTTTCATCTTGCTTTGGTGTATCAAAAATAACACCATGGTCTTTGTATTTCTTTAATACAAAGTTTGTGGATGTGCCAATAACGGCATCAAGCGGAGCCAGCTTCTCTGATACAAAACGTGAAATCTCACGCAATGTCTTGCCCTGTAAAATAATGATAAAGTCATATGCACCTGCAATCAAATAAACTGCATTTACTTCCTCAAAATTACGCACGCGCTCAGCAAGCTTATCAAAGCCCTGTTCGCGTTGTGGTGTAACCTTTACTTCAATCAAGGCTGTAACCATTTCATCTGCAACCTTATCCCAGTCAATCATTGTATGGTATCCGCAAATAACTTTATCGTCTTCCATCGCCTTGATGTCCGCCGCGACTGTCGCCTCATCTGCACCAACCATGGCAGCAATATCTTTAACCGAAAGCTTGCTGTCAGTTTCTAATAATTTTAAGATTTCATTCTTCATGGCTAAACCTCTTTTCTTTGTTTCTATTTGTATTAAATAATACTAACCAATATATGTAACAAGTAATCCTATTATCATTGCAAGTGAAAGAATAATACAAATCACTGCTGCAACCCTCTTCTGTGTCTTTCTGTTGTTAAAATTAATCATAATAAACCTCCTGTGAGTATGCGCTTATGCAATCCATAAATCACATATCAATACAACACTAAATCCTACTAATTTTATCAAACCACAAATAAAAAAACAATAGAATTATACTTCCTCTATCGGTTTTCCGGCTAAATAGTGAATGAACTGCTGCGCCGTTCTGCCGGAAACACCACCGTGCGACAACTCCCATTTATTCGCCTCTGCAATAAGCTGTTCTTCCGTAAGCTTGATTTCAGGATATCGTTTTGCAAGCTCCGTAACAATCTCGTTGTACTCCTTTTTGGAAGGCTTTGAATAACTGATTGTCACACCAAATCGATTTACAAGTGACAACTTTTCCTGCATTGTATCAGACCTGTGCATACCTTCGTTTTGCTCAACATCGGAGCGGTCGTTCCATGTCTCGCGAATTAAATGTCTGCGATTGGAAGTTGCATAAATAAGCACATTATCCGGCTTCGTCTCAAGTCCGCCTTCAATGACTGCCTTCAAATATTTATATTCGATCTCAAACTCCTCAAATGACAGGTCATCCATATAAATAATAAACTTATAATTACGGTTTTTGATATGTGAAATTACGGCAGAAAGGTCTCTGAACTGATGCTTATAAATTTCGATCATACGAAGCCCCTGTTCGTAATATTCGTTAATAATCGCTTTG
This sequence comes from uncultured Lachnospiraceae bacterium, assembly GCA_945492935.1. GTDB lineage: Bacteria > Bacillota > Clostridia > Lachnospirales > Lachnospiraceae > Coprococcus_C. Next base: position 2,974 of record CALYVE010000131.1, on the reverse strand, counting down.
ATACTTGTTGATTTACCGGTACCGCTATCACCAAACAAAAGTACATTGTTTGCCTTGCGCCCCTGCACAAAGGCTTCGGTGTTTTCAACTAATTTCTGTTTTTGAATCTCATAGCCGACAAGGTCGGAAAGCACAACCCGATCAGTATTGTTGATTGCAAGAAATTCAAGCGCACTGCCCTCTTCGTGACGAATACGAAAAGCCTTATTGAGGCCAAACATACCAACGCCATACTGACGATAAAAATTTGTCATGAGCGAAAAAACTTCTTCAACATCCGAAGCATCGCGAATATGATCACTAATATAACGTACCTTTTCACTTACATTTTGATTGTACATCTGCTCCTTCTTTGGAAGTGAACGATAATTGGTAATCGTCGAGAAACAATCAATATTTAATTTCTCTTCGATTGGGCGAAAATCAAAATGAAACAATCGCATAAAAATTTCATAATCATGCTTTGCAAATTTGTTAACGGTGCCATCTCCGGCACCAACCTTTTCACAAGTAATTGTAAACGAATTCTCATTTGTAATTAAAAGAAATGCAAGATAATCCTGCCAGAGATTTCGATTAAAACCATAGCTTGTCGCAACATCAAGCAAACGCTTAATCTGCTGGTAGATACGGCTTACAAGCGTTTCGTCGGATTCTCTTTCCAACGCAAAATCTTCAAAAATATGTGCCATTTGAAAAAGAATGCTATCCTCGCCTAAATCACGATATAATACTAATCCCGGTATCTCTCGATACATTTATAAATCACTCCTCTTTTCTTCTTCCGTTGCAGATTCATTTTCTTCCTTGAATTCCTCTGCCTCATCAAATACTTCCTCAACCGTACCTTGCTTTTTGTTTTTCTCACGTAATTCCTTTGCCCTACGCTGGAACAATCGTCTGCGACTCTCCATAAGCGGTACGACATCAGCCGGTGCCTCCTTCTCCTCAACATTAACCTTTTTCTTACGAAGTCTTCTATAGATAATGCTGCGGAAATATGCATAGAATACGGATATAAGCGGGATGAAGATGAACATACCGACAACACCCATCAAGTCACCACCGACGATAACTGCAAGCAATACCCAAATCGGCGAAAGTCCGACATCACCACCAACAAGCTTTGGATAAATAAAATTGTTCTCAATAAACTGCAACACAAAGAACATGATAACAAACCAGATGACATACTTTGGTGCAATGACAAACAACATAAAGCATGAAATAAACAGACCAATAAATGCACCAAACACAGGAATCAATGCCGTAAATCCAATCAACACACCAATTGTCACTGCGGATGGCATGCCGATAACAGACATGGTCAAAAGGAACATACATCCGATAATAATCGCCTCACGGAACTGGCATGCAAAGAACTTCGAAAACGTTGTATTTGCAATCTTGCTAAATACTAATAATTCGTCTGCAACATTTTCCTTACATAATGCATAAACGACCATTTTTACCTGGCGTCCGAGCAACTCTTTGTTCGACAAAATATAAAGCGAAAATACGAAGCCGATAACAACGTTCGTCACAACGCTTATGATGGACGAAAAAATGGATACTGTTGTTGAAAGAATCGTTGATCCATTGTTCTTGAACATGTTGCCAATCGCATCCAAATCAATTTCAAAATCGGTAATCTGTTGTTTGATTTCCGGGAATTTCTCAACGTATTTCAATAGCCATTTTTTTGTTTTATCGACAAATTCCGGAACCTTTTCCTTGAGTACCGTAAATGTTTCTGCCATCTCAGGAATAATTTCAAACAATACAAGTACAATGATTAGTACTACAAAAACATAGGCAAGCAACATACTGATTGGACGTTTTGCCTTATATATTTTCTTGGATGGGTCCTTGAATAATAAATTCTCAATTCCCCGCATCGGAATGTTAATCACAAACGCAATTGCACATCCAAGAATAAACGGAAACAAAAGACTTAATATTCTTGAAAAAATATTGGATATTACGTATGCATGATAGACTAAGTAAATACTCAGTATTGTAAAAACAATAATCGCAAGCACAGTCTTTATTGCTTGTTTTCTTTCTTTCATCATGTAAGCCTCCTTCTATATACAAATGTATATTACACTTCAAATTCACAATCAAAACCTTTATTATTTAACAGAATACACAGAAAATAATATTTGTCAAGAATACCTACCATTTGGTATAATATTCGTGATATATGTGCTGTAACCAAAAACAGACAATTATTCATAAATCAAGGAGATACTATGGGGAGAAAAGCATCAAAAGCAACGGATAACATCTATTATAAGGCCCGTCAGGAAGCCGCATTAATCAACGATATTTATACAAGCCGGGAGAAAGCTGCCGGCAAGCTTGGCATCGAACGCAGTCGCCTTGCCCGCATTGAGCTTGGTCAGATTGAGCCTTATGCAGAGGAAGTAGACATTATGGCAACGGCCTATAATGCACCACATCTTTGCACAGACTACTGCAACAACGTTTGTCCAATCGGCATGCGCCGTCTCGCTGAACAGGTGCAAACACCGTCAGACGAAGAAACAATCGAACGTCTGGTGCTTCGTTTCCTATCGTCAACCCAGTCAATGGATGACCTTTCCCGTATTCTTGTTAACATCACACAGGACGGCAAGATTGACAGAAACGAGATAAAAGATTTACAGGATGTCTTTAAGGCAATGGACTCTGTGTCTGCCAACATCGACGCAATCAAGTACTGGGTAATGTGCAATGCACCAATCAATACCTATTTTGATTTTGATCTTCCGTCCGAGGAATAGTTCTCAAATATTATTCTATCGTTTTCGCTACTTCATATACCTCTCGTTTTGGTATTTTGCGATCGACAGCCACCTGCTTGGTGGCTTCTTTTTTGTCTGTTCCCTGATTCATATAATATTGCAAATGCTCCAAAATCGTCATTTCTTCCCACTGCTTTACTGCTTCCGCTTCGAGCTGTTCATAC
>CALYVE010000130.1 GCA_945492935.1 uncultured Lachnospiraceae bacterium | reverse complement strand
CAATTAGTGATTCCGCTGATTTAACGGCTTTTCCGTCGATTTTTGTAATGACATCATTCTTCTTAAGACCTGCTTTTTTTGCTGCTGATTCATCTTGAAAATCCGTAATCAACACTCCTACAGGCATACCATATACCGCAGAATACTCTTCTGAAATCGTACCACAGCTAATGCCAAGATAGCCTCTTTCATCATCTGCGAGCTTTTCCTTCGGATCTTGTGTCATCAAATCAGAAATAATACTCTCAACACTTGAAATCGGAATCGCAAAGCCCATTCCTTCTACATCGGTCGATGCATATTTCGATGAGTTAATTCCAATAACCTCACCCTTCATGTTAAGAAGGGCACCACCACTATTTCCCGGATTAATCGCAGCATCTGTTTGGATAAGTGCCGTTGCATTTGTTGAATTCATGCAGTTCTTCGCACTTACAATACCTGTTGTAACGGACTGCCCATATCCAAGCGCATTTCCAATTGCTACAACCTGCTCTCCGACCTTAATCGTATTGGAATCTCCGAGCTTAGCTACAGCAATTTGATTTAAGGTATCCGAAGAAACATCCTTTTTGTTTACAATGACGACCGCAAGGTCATTGTCCTCATCAACATTCTTTACAGTGGCAGAGCACGAACTCTCATCAATAAAGCCAACCGAAAGCTCTGTCGCACCTTCAACAACGTGATTATTTGTAATAATAAAGATTTCGTTCTCCGTCTCACCGATAATAATACCGGAGCCACAGCCCTCAACCTCATACTGCTGACTAAATCCGAAATAGTCCGGAACCTCCTGTGTAGCTTTTACATTTACGGAAACAATCGCAGGCATAACACCTTCCGCTATGTCTGATACATCCAGACTTTGACTTTTTGCTAAATCGCTTCCGTCAAAGGTTGTTGTTGGAAGTGAAAAGGACGGATCAATAGCCGAACCTGCTGAATCGTTATCGGCTAAATCATCTTCATTTGTTGGTATACGGAAACCGTTTTTAATTAAATTTTCTTCAAAAGATGTGCGGATACTGCTTTTTGTTGACGAACCACCGGTTACTGTATTAAATGTAACACCGGAAATACCGCCAAACAATGTAGCACCTAAAGCAATCGTAACAGCACCCTTTACCATACTTTTTTTGCCGTCTTTCTGACTCATATATCATCATCCTTTCATTTTTCAGTGATGTTTTAAGCTATAGGCTAATACTAAAATGTAAATATGATGAATTTTTGTAAAAAATGTCAAGGAATTGTGAACAAATCCTTGACATTCTACATGTTAGTTAAAATAAACCAGCTCTTCTTCAGCCGGTTTTGCCGGTTCAACCTTCTTCGCACGAATAACAGGTCCATCCCCTTCAAACTCAGGATAGAATTCTTTTTCAATTTCACCTGTTACCATAACCCACTGACGGTCCGTCAAATGCTTTGCCGCATCAAAATAGCATTTAAAGCCAATAAATGCAATATCATCCGCACAACATGTCATTGCAAAACGTCCCGGTACAAACTCGTTGATTTTGTATTCCTTTGGTTTATGCACCATCGCTTTAAATTTGATTGTCTTTCCAACATACTTATCGGGATTATCACAGGCATCAATATAAAAAATACCATAGTCATCATCCAAAAGCTCAATGACAGGCTGATTAATATCATATGGCAAATCAAGTTCACCGTCATCAACCTCCGCAAGACCGTCCTTATTCTCAAAAATTACCTGTGCCCGACGATTTACCGCCTTAATACTTCGACGATACTCCGCACGCTTTGTATTTTCGTCACATCGATTGAATATAATCATATCTGCTGTAGAAAGCTGCTCCATCATCATTGACTTCATATTCGCAACATATACATCAAAGGTTGATGCATCTACAAATGTAATTACCTGAACGACGGTCCAACCCTTTGGCACACGGATGGAAAACAGCTTATCCATTTTCCAGGTTCCGTTATACTCAATCATAACGCGGGTAGGCTTATATTTATCCTGCAAATCAAGTAAATATTCTGTATTTAATTTATTCTCATCAATGTACTCCAAAAAAATGTTTTGGCTTTTCAAATATTCCTCGTCATATTCCTCGATACCCTCCTCACAAACTAAAAGTAAGGTTGGTTCGCCTTCTGTGAATCCCCGGTCAATCAAGGTTTCGTTCGCAAAAGTCGTCTTACCACTTTCCAAAAAGCCCATAAACATGTATACCGGTATTTCATTCACTGGATTCTTTGGTCCCATATCTATGCTTCCTTCCAAATTAATTTATCGAAAATAAGGTAGCAAGTGCACTTTCATCCAAACCGCTACCAATTACACAAAGCTTACCTGTGTAGTCAGGTGCACCTTCCCGCACTTCATATTCTCCGGGAACAAGATCAAAATGCAACCATGTGCCATCTTTACCGGAAACAATTCCTTTCGCACGAAGAATAACTCCATAATCGTTCTCTTCCTGGGCAAGCTGTTCCAAAATGCCCTCAAGCTGCGCTTTATCGAATTTAACGGACGTTTCAACACCCCAGCTTGAGAAAATATCATCTGCATGATGATGGTCATGGTCGTGACATCCACACGTACACTCTTCTCCATGTTCATGATGGTGCTCATGGTCATGATGGTGCTCATGGTCGTGATGGTGCTCATGGTCATGCTCATGCTCATGGTCATGCTCATGTTCATGCTCGTGATCATGACATCCGCACGTGCATTCTTCTCCATGCTCATGATGATGCTCGTGATGATGATGTTCGTGCTCCTTTGCAATCTTAACAGCCTCAGCAATCAAGTCATCCAGCGTATTTGTGTGCTCCATAGCATCAACAATAACCTTGCCGTCGATATCATCCCAAGGAGTTGTAATAATAACAGCATCCTTGTTATGTTCACGTAGCATGGCAACTGTATCATTTAATTTTACATCTGCAACATTTTGTGTACGGCTTAAAACGATAGTACCGGCACTTTCAACCTGATTATTGAAAAACTCGCCAAAGTTTTTCATGTACATTTTGCACTTTGAAACATCAACGACTGTTGTAGCACTATTAATTGTTACATCAACAGCATCCTTAACATCCTCAACTGCCTTAATTACATCGGAAAGCTTACCAACACCGGAAGGCTCAATTAATACACGATCCGGTGAATATTGCTCTATTACTTGTTTTAACGCTGTTCCGAAGTCTCCTACAAGAGAACAACAGATACAACCGGAATTCATCTCTGTAATTTCCACTCCGGCTTCCTTAAGAAAACCTCCGTCAATTCCAATCTCACCAAACTCATTTTCAATTAAAACAAGCTTTTCACCTGCGAATGCATCAGCAATCAGTTTTTTAATTAATGTTGTTTTTCCTGCTCCTAAAAAGCCGGACATAATATCAATCTTTGTCATATGAAAAACCTCCTGTCAACTAAATCAAAGATGTACTAAAATATCGTTCTACGCGGTCAGGAAGGATTGTTGCAATCACCTTATCCTTACCGTATTTCTCAGCCATTTTCATTGCTGTCCAAACATTTGCGCCTGAGGATGTACCAACAAGCAAGCCCTGCTGTTTTGCGAGCTTCCGTGCTGTCTCTATCGCATCTTCGTCTGTTACTTCAACAATATCTGTAATAATACTTGTATCAAGAATCTCCGGAATAAATCCGTCACCAATACCTTGAATCTGATGCAATCCCGGCTCATGACCTAGTAACGCTGAAACATTCTTTGGCTCAACCGCAACAATTCTTGTATCCGGATTTTGCTCAAGCAGATACTTTGCAATGCCCTGTAATGTACCACCGCTACCTATACCGGAAATGTAAATATCAATTTTTTTGCCAAGCTGTGTAGTAAGCTCCCTTGCAGTTGTACGATAATGAATATCCGGATTCGCCGGATTCACAAACTGCTGTGGCATAAAATATTTTTCAGGATCACTATTGTATATTTCGGTAGCCTTATCGACAGAACCGCCAATACTTAATACGGGATCTGTAAGAACAAGCTTTGCACCCAAAGCTTTTATAATCTTCTTACGCTCTTCGCTCATATTCTCCGGCATTACAATGATGACATCGTAACCTTTGCGTGTTCCGCATAAAGCAAGACCAATACCGGTATTACCGCTCGTTGGTTCGATAATCGTCATGCCGGGCTTTAATTTTCCTTCTGCCTCTGCAACATTAAGCATATTAAGTGCAATACGATCCTTAATACTTCCGCCCGGGTTCAAAAACTCGGCTTTCGCATATATTTCACACCCTGTTGACTCTGTCAAACTTAATAATGGTGTGTTTCCGATTAAATCTAATACATTCGTATAAACCATTCTATCGCCTCTTTTATATTATTTGGAAAAACCTATAAGATTATAACACAATTCAAATATGAATACTATAAAGAAATCTTGCCTTACACCTACTTTATTCTATATTTTTGTGTTCCTTTACCGAAACATCCATATGCGGATACGGAATAATAATACCATTCTCATCAAATGCTTCTTTCATTTGCTCCATCAACTCCCACTTTGCCTTCCAGTAATCTTCCGTCTTTACAAAACATCGCATGCAGATTTTCATTCCGCTATCCAGAAATTCATCAACAAACACTTCCATAGCCTTCGTTTTATCACAATATTCTGAATTTTGCATCAATGCTTCTAAAACAGCTTTCACTTGTTTAATGTTTGATTCATAAGAAACAGAAACTGAAATATCAAGCTTTCTGGAGCCTGACGATGTAACATTCACTAAAGAATGTGAGGTAATATTCCCATTGGGAATTACAATAATTTTGTTGTCATAGGTTCGAAGCTTTGTGTAAAAAATATCAATGGATTCAACCGTTCCCTGACATCCCTTATCATTCTCGATAATAAAATCGCCAACCTTGAATGGTTTCATAATCAGTATAAGCACGCCGCCCGCGAAATTGGCAAGACTTCCCTGCAAGGCAAGACCAATCGCAAGACCTGCAGTACCTAAAATCGCCACAAGGGAAGTTACCTGTATGCCCAAAATAGAAGCAGACATAATGATGACAATAAAATACAAAACACCCTTAATAAAGGACAGTAAAAAACCGGATACTGACGTTTCCATACCTGTTTTATCAAAAGAATGCTTTATTATTTTTATAATCAGTTTAATAATCTTTGTTCCAATAAACAGAAATAAAAAAGCAATAAGTAAATCAAAGGCTTTTGATACGAGCCAATCTCCGAACTGCTCGAAATAATCTTCAAATTTTGACTTATCAACATTTTTTAGTTCTTCCATAGGTGATGTGTCTGTTAAATACATAATAACCTCCATCCATAACCGAATCGGAAAGAATTGCTTCATCAGCAATTCTATTCATTGCACTGCCGGCAAGGCCCCGGGAAATCAATAAAAAGGCTGCCCAATTACGAGCAACCTGTTTTATATTTATTTGCCGGTTTTCTTTTTGAATACAGAAATCGAAAGTGGCGGAACATTTACCGAAATGTAATGGTCAAAGCCATCACACGCTTCTTTCTTTGCCTGTTTTGCAATCTTGTTGTTAATTCCCTCTCCGCCGAATTTCGCATTATCACTCGAGAAAACTTCCTCCCACTTACCACCGGATGGTGTTGCCAGCTTATATGCGTTATGTGCGATTTGTGTAAAATTGCATATTACAACTAATGTATCTTCTTTCTTTTTGCCCATGCGAA
>CALYVE010000129.1 GCA_945492935.1 uncultured Lachnospiraceae bacterium | reverse complement strand
ATGAAAAAAAACTAATAAAAAACGACCATATAAATCGCAAACCGCTTGGTAGAATTGTAACAGAGCATTGTTATAAGCATTTTGGCTTAGAACACTTAATTGAACGTGAATAGATACAAAGGAGATTATCATGGCAAACAAAGTAGATATACCTGTAGTTATCAATGGAAAAGTATATACATTAAGCGGATATGAAGGTGAGGATTATTTACAGAATGTCGCCACCTATATCAACGGCAAGATTTCAGAGTGTAAAACCTCGGATCAATACAGACGTATGAATACAGAATATCAGGGCATTTTACTTGCTCTTAATATTGCTGATGATTATTTCAAAGCGAAGGCGAAAGCTGATAGTATGGTAAGTGAAGATTCTACGAAGGAACAGCAGTTATACGATCTTCGCCATGAAGTTATTGAGTCACAGATCAAACAGGAGTCAGCTATGCGTATGGTTGAGGAGTACAAGGAGCAGATTAATGCTTTGCAACGTAAGATTATACAATTAGAAGCTGAAAAGGGTAGAAATGATTAATTCTATAACCAGACCGGAAATACTCGCTCCATGCGGGTCATATGAGATATTAATTGCCGCTGTAAAAGCAGGTGCGGACGCCTGCTATATTGGCGGCAATCGTTTTAGTGCGAGAGCTTATGCGACTAATCTGGCGCAAGATGATGTGACTTCTGCAATTGATTATGCGCATTTGCACGATACAAAGCTGTATCTTACAGTGAACACGCTGTTTAAAAATAACGAAATACAAGAATTAGTAGATTATTTAAAGCCATATTATGAAGCAGGTCTTGATGCAGTTATTGTTCAGGATCTTGGTGCATTTTCTGTCATAAAAGAATATTTTCCGGATCTTCCGATTCATTGCAGTACGCAAATGAATATTAATTCCTTGCATGCTGCTGCCATGATGAAGGAGCAGGGTGCAGCTCGTGTTGTAACTGCGCGCGAGATGAGTCTTGAGGAAATTCGTAAGATTAAAGACAGTGTAGAGATTGAAATTGAGACGTTTGTCCATGGAGCTATGTGTTATTCCTATAGCGGTCAATGTCTGATGAGTTCTCTTGCGGGGGGACGCAGTGGGAATCGTGGTCGTTGTGCACAGCCATGTCGTAAGTGCTATGACAATCAATACTTACTATCTATGAAGGATTTATGTGCACTTCCGAATATCCCTGAACTGCTTTTGGCAGGTATTGATTCTTTGAAAATTGAGGGACGCATGAAAAACGCATATTATGTGGCATCTGCAGTTGATGCGTATCGTGAGATTGTTTTGGATGTAATGAATCAATGCTTCGATAAAAAGAAAGCATATGACTATCAGAAGAAGCTTGCTGATATTTTCAATCGAGGCGGATTTACGCAAGGATATTTCTTTCAACACAACGGAGAAAATATGATTTCCAAATTCCGTCCGAATAATCAGGGTACTTGCATCGGAACGATAAAGAATACTGCCGATGGGAAGGTGCGTATACTTTTAGAGGAGGAATTATTCAAGGGAGACGTTTTAGAACTTCCACTGAAAGATGCATCCTTTATTGAGATAACTTCTCCGGATTCTTTTCGAAAAGGTGAAATTGTAACACTTGCGGCCCCTAAAACACGTATGATTACTGGTGGTTCCAAGGTATATCGTACAAAATGCAAAGTACGCCTTGAACAGATTGATACTAAATTACGAACCGAAAACAAAAAAACAGAAATTTCTTTATCCTTCAGAGCAAAGATTGGCGAACCTCTTTGTATTAGTCTAAGGTTGGATGGAAGTTCCTTCAAGGATGATTTTGAGTCAGTTACAATTACGGATGATATTGTCGAGCCTTCAAACAACTGCAAGCTTGACATTGAACAGATTCGTTCAAAAATTTCTATGCTTGGGGATACGGACTATTCTCTTCGTGAATTGACAATTGACACGGACCCGGATAGCTTCGTTCCTATGAGCAAGGTAAAACATTTGCGTCGAGAAATACTAAAAAAATACGAACAGATTATATGTAGTAAGTTTCGGCGAAAAACAGACAATCGAAACTTCATTATGAAAGAATTTCATTCGAATCAGTCGATACCGATAAATGGCTATATGGCTTATGTTCAGACAATGAACCAGCTTCATGCTGTACTGGAATGTGAGAACATTAACAGTATATGCATGGATATGCGTCTTTTTAATGAAATGCATTCAGATGCCTCTATGCGTCAAATGCTTGCATCAAAAGATATTATAATAAGCCTGCCTTATATTATTGACAGTCAGTTTGATTTAGCCACATATTTGCCTAATTATGGAATTCGTGGTATATATATTAGAAACATTGATGGCTTTGCGGCTGTTTATGAAGCCTGTAAGACTTTTGCATTGCAAAAAGGGTTAATTGTGATTGGTGCGGCTTCCTTGTATACGTTCAATGATTATGCAACAGCATTTTGGCAGAGTCTGATTCCTGATATTGTATTTGAGGCAGGGTATGAGCTGAACGGGAAGGAGTTTAACCAAATTGCAAATAAGCCTGCCATTGCTCAAGTATATGGACATCAGCAGGTTATGCTTTCGGCTCAATGCGTAAAAGGAAGTAAAGGTGCATGTGATCACAATTTTGATGTAGTAAAAATCAAGGATGATAAATCCAATTGGTTCTATGCAAAATGTATGTGTGATCAATGTTATAATGTGATCTATAACGGTCGTTCGTATTGTATGCTGGACAAGGAGCAGGAGCTTATGCATGCAGTTGGTGCCAAGATTCTTGCGTTAAGCTTTACAATTGAAGATTATGGCAGGACAAAGGAAGTGCTTCATTTCCTCGATGATAAAACAATGATACAACCATCGTCTATATATTTTACAAATGGACATTTTTATAGGGGAGTCGAATAATGATTAATATTATTTGCGAAGTATCGAAGTACCTGATTATTTTATTTATGGTACTATACACAATTAAATGCTTTTCCATACTCGCATCAAAAAATGAAAATGAAAAGCGTAAAAAACTAAATAAACAGATCGTTTATGTATTTATTATTCATTTTCTATGCTACTTAACAATGTATCTGAGAATGCAACAGGTAAAAATCATCATATTTTACGGTGTACAGATATTTGTAGCAGTCTTTTATATGTTGATATACCATTCCATTTACAAAGAGTCTTCGAGACTTCTTACGAATAACTCGGCATTTATGCTTTTGATTGGATATATCATTTTAACAAGACTGAATTTTAATCTTGCCGTTAAGCAGTTTATTCTTGCAACTGTCGGTTTGTTTCTTTCCGCTTTTATTCCTTGGATTATGCTTAAGTGGAAGCGTATGAAAGACTATGGTACTGCGTATGGAATTATTGGATTGTTCATGCTTTTAACAGTATTTATTCCGCATGTTGGTGTAGAAATTTATGGTTCCCGAAATTGGATTAAGCTTGGACCGATTTCTATGCAGCCAATGGAGCTTGTTAAGATTTTCTTTGTATTCTTTGTAGCAAGTATGCTTGTCAAAGTAAATACATTTGGAGATCTTGTTGTGAATGCTATCATTTCTGCTGCATTTATGGGTGTTCTTGTTCTGGAAAAGGATTTAGGTGCGGCAGTAATCTTTTATATTACGTATGTGTGTATGGTATATCTCGCAACATCAAGACCAATTTTCTTTTTTGGAGGTATTTCGCTTGGTGCGGGAGCAGTCATTCTGGGATATACATTATTTAAAAATTCGCTATTTCGACACGTTATGGTGCGTGTGCTTGCGTGGAAAGATCCTTTTGCTCATATAAATGACAGTGGATATCAGCTATCACAGTCTCTTTTTGCAATTGGTACCGGCGGATATATGGGTTCAGGACTTACAACCGGAAAAGCAAATACAATTCCGGTTAGCGAAAGCGATTTTGTCTTTTCGGCAATTTGCGAGGAACTTGGTGTAATCTTTGGACTTGCATTAATTCTTGTTTTTGTAAGTGTATTTTTATCCTTTGTCAATGTTGCAATGAAGAGCAGATCTCCATTTTTAAAATACATTTCATTTGGTTTTGGTATGATTTATATTGTTCAGGCATTGTTAAACATTGGCGGTGTTACAAAGTTTATTCCTTCAACAGGTGTTACATTACCGCTTGTTTCGTATGGTGTTAGTTCCGTACTCAGTACACTTATAATATTTGGTATTGTACAAGGTGTTTATGTGATTAGTATAAAAGAGGCGATTAAGAATGAAAAAGAACGACTTAAAGCAGCAGGGCAGACCTTTGACGCCGGAGGAAGCATTCCTCCAAAAAGACAAAGAACGCGCCAGGAACAATAAAATAAAAAATCGTCCTATTTTGGTTATGACGTATGCGATGGTTGCAGTATTTGTCTGTCTTATCGGATATATCATTTATTTTACATCGTTTCGGGCAGAAATCGTGATTGCAAATTCGCGTAATTTGCGTCAGGATTCTTTTGCTGATGTTGTAGAACGCGGTGATATTATCACGAGTGACGGTGTAGTTATCGCAACAAGTACGACCGACGAGGAAGGAAATACGTATCGTTCATATCCGTATAGCAATATGTTTGCACATGTTGTCGGATATGAAAGCCGCGGAAAGTCCGGTCTAGAACTAGCAGGTAATTTTTATATGCTTCGTTCCCATATTAATATTATTGAACGGGTTTATAAGGAGCTTTCAGAAGAGAAAAACCGTGGGGATAATGTTATTACAACGATTAATTATGAGCTGCAAAATGCCGCCTATAATGCAATGGGCAGCTGTAATGGTGCAGTTGTTGTACTTGAACCGTCAACCGGAAAGATTCTTTGCATGATTTCAAAACCGGATTATAATCCAAATAATATGGATGCGGTATGGCAGTATCTTGATTCAGAAGAAGGTCAAACAAGCAGTATTCTTTTGAATCGTGCAACACAGGGACTTTATGCACCCGGTTCTACATTTAAAGTAGTAACTTTGCTTGAGTATATGCGCGAAAACCCTGATTATGCGGATTACAATTATACATGCAACGGCAGTGAGATATTTTATGGCGTAGACATTCATTGTAGTGGTGACCGTGTACACGGAAATGTCACACTTGGTGATTCCCTTGCATATTCGTGCAATGGCTCCTTTGCAACAATGGGAACGTCGCTTGATTACGGAAAATACAGAGAAACCGTTGATGAATTATTGTTTAATTCTGAGCTTCCGTATGATGGCGTTTATAGCCGTTCATATTTTGAAATTAGAAAAGACAGTAATGACGATGAGCTTCCGCAGACAGTTATCGGGCAGGGAAATACACAAATTACACCTTTGCATAATGCCATGATTTTTTCGGCAATTGCAAATGGAGGCGTCCTTATGCGCCCATATTTGATTGATAAGATTGAAAATGATGACGGTGTCAGGGTTAAAAAATTCCACCCAAGCAAATACGGAAGTTTAATGACAAGCGATGAAGCAGCAGAGCTTACGGAATATATGAAAGGGGTATGTACTTATGGTACAGCCTCAGGCTATTTTTCAAATTGCGGGTATGAAGTTGCCGGAAAGACGGGTACGGCGGAATACGACAACAATGGTAATTGCAACTCCTGGTTTGTTGGATTTTCAAATCCGGATAATCCAGACTTGGTTGTCTGCGTGGTTATGGAGGATTACTCAAAATATGGAATTACAGGCGCAAGTGTAGCAAAAGGGGAGTTTGATGCATTTTATTACTAATT
>CALYVE010000128.1 GCA_945492935.1 uncultured Lachnospiraceae bacterium | reverse complement strand
ATTTGTAAATCCTTAAATGTAACGAAATCACAGTCGGAGGAATAACAAATGGCAAGAAACAAAGTAATAATCTGCGGTGTAAACACATCGAAGCTTCCCTTACTTTCTGAAGACGAAAAAAAGGCACTGTTCGAGCAAATAGAACGAGGAGATAAAACAGCACGTGAGCAATTTATCAAAGGAAATTTGAGACTTGTATTAAGTGTCATCCAACGGTTCCAAAATGCTTCCGAAAACGCAGATGATTTATTTCAGGTTGGCTGCATCGGCCTTATGAAAGCCATCGACAACTTTGACAGAAGCTTAGACGTCCGATTTTCCACCTATGCCGTTCCAATGATTATCGGAGAATGCAGACGCTATTTAAGAGATAATAATACGATTCATGTATCCCGTTCCTTACGTGATGTTGCCTATAAAGCAATTTACACCAGAGACGTTCTCACAAAGAAATACGACCGCGAACCAACGATTGAAGAAATAGCAAAAGAAATCGATATGCCGAAGGAAGACATTGTAAATGCCCTAGACGCCATTGCGACACCAATGTCGTTATTTGAACCTGTCTATCAGGAGGGACAGGATGTACTCTATTTAATGGATCAGGTCAGCGATAAAAAAAACCGGGAAGAAAACTGGATAGAAAACATTGCGCTGAAGGATGCTATGAAAAAACTGGATACCCGAGAGTCAAATATTATCAGAAAGCGTTTTTTTGAAGGAAAAACCCAGACAGAGGTTGCCAATGAAATTGCAATCTCACAGGCACAAGTCAGTCGTCTTGAAAAAAATGCACTGAAAACAATGCGAAATTATCTAAAGTAATAACAGAGGGACATGGGACAGATAAACATCCCTCTGTCCCATGTCCCACGTTCTGTTCTTACTCTTCCATATCCTCTTCTCCTGCCGGAAGATCATCGAATAAGATTGGACCGATATTAAGATCAACTGTATCTAAATTTTTGAGAATTTCTGCGTCTGTGTTCTTCGGTACTACCTCATCTGCAATAGCCTTAAGCTGTTCCTCAGGAAGACCTGTCATTATCGCAACTTCATCAATATCAATCTTACCTTTGAGCATTTTTTTTGCCAACTCAACCTTAGCCTTTGTTGTATTATTCATATTATCCCTCCTTGATTTGCTTTAAGAAAGCTTCATTGATATCCAATACCTTCTGCATGGCATCCGGTCCCGGAGCACCGATTGTATTACGCTTTCCTACACATGTATCAAGGCTGATTGCCTCATAAATATCATTTTCAAAAATCGGACTAATTGCCTTATACTCCTCTAAGCTCATCTGCTCCAGAGATATATTTTTGTCAAGGCAATATAATACGAGTTGTCCTACGATTCCATGTGCATCACGGAACGGAACTCCATGGTTCACAAGGTAATCAGCCGCATCTGTAGCATTTGTAAAACCATTCATTGCGCTTTTCTTCATAACTTCTTCATTCAGATGCATCGTTGAAATCATACCCGTAAAAAGGGAAATGCAACCCTTCACTGTGTCTATCGCATCAAATGTAAGCTCCTTATCCTCCTGCATATCCTTATTGTAGGCAAGCGGAATTCCCTTCATGGTAGTAAGAAGCGACATAAGAGAACCATAAACACGGCCGGTCTTACCACGAACAAGCTCTGCAATATCAGGATTTTTCTTCTGTGGCATAATAGAACTACCGGTGCTATATGCATCATCTAACTCTACAAACTGATATTCATTGGAATTCCAAATAATGATTTCCTCCGAAAATCTCGAAAGGTGCATCATAATTGTTGAGAGCGCAGCCAAAAGCTCAATTACATAATCGCGATCGGCTACGGAATCCATACTATTCAAAGTCGGTCCCTCAAAATCTAATAGCTTCGCTGTCAGATCCCGGTCAAGCGGGTACGTAGTACCTGCAAGTGCACCGGCTCCAAGCGGACAATAGTTCATACGGTTGTAAATATCATTCAAACGGCCATAGTCTCGTTTGAACATTTCCATGTAAGCACCAATATGATGTGCAAATGTAATAGGCTGTGCTTTCTGCAAATGCGTAAAGCCCGGCATATATGTACCAACATGCTCTTTCATAAGCTTATGTAATACTTCAAGCAAATCTATAACCAGACTGCGAATCTCAATAATCTCATCTCGCGTATAGAGTCTCATATCAAGAGCCACCTGGTCATTACGGGAACGTCCAGTATGAAGCTTCTTACCAACATCCCCAATACGGTCAATTAAGTTTGCTTCGACAAAGCTATGAATATCCTCATATTCCATGGTAATTTCAAGCGAGCCGTTTTCGACATCACGCAAAATTCCGTTTAATCCATCAATAATCCGGTCTTTTTCATCGTCTGTCAAAATGCCCGCCGCTGCCAGCATTGTTACATGTGCAATACTTCCGCGAATATCCTGACGGTAAAATTTTTGATCGAATGATATAGATGCATTAAAATTGTATACTAACTGATCGGTCTCCTTTGTAAAACGACCGCCCCAAAGCTGTGCCATATTTATACCTCACCTTCTAATGAATCATACTGCTCTAACATTTGTTTCTTAATATCATAAAGCTTTGTTGACAAATCAACATAATGAACATGTGGATTTTCAAAACGCTGTTCCTCTTCCCACACCTGCTCTATCAGCTGAATTTTAACATAATTACGAATATCATCTAAAGACGGTTTGTCATATACAAGCTTTCCATCCTTAAAAATGACCTGTTGCATTTCTTTCACTTCAACATCATGGAAGGACATCTTTTTCCATGGCTTAATCGGATCAATATATGGAATTGGCTTCGTACCATCAAACGTCTCATCGCTCATTGAAATAAGATCCGCAAGCGCATAGCCTGTCTCTTTGCTAAATATTCTCCAGAGCTTCTTCTTACCCGGATTTGTGATTTTTTCAATATTTTCTGAGATTTTTATCTTAGGGACAAATTCTCCCGCATCATTCATAACTGCAACAAGCTTATACACACCACCAAACACAGGGTCTGACTTTGATGTAATCATTCGTTCGCCGACGCCAAAGGAATTAATGCATGCACCTTGTTCTTGTAACGAACGAATCAAATATTCATCTACACTATTTGATACAACGATCTTACAATCCTGCATGCCCGCTGCGTCAAACATTTTACGTAATTTCTTGGAAAAATACGCAAGGTCGCCACTATCAATGCGAACACCTTTTAGACGTTTTCCCATCGGTTCGAGTACTTCCTTCGCTACCCGAATTGCATTGACCGCACCACTCTTTAATATGTCATACGTGTCTATTAACAATGTACAATTATCCGGATAAACTTCCGCATATGCCCGGAATGCATCATATTCGGTATCAAAAAACTGTATCCAGCTATGTGCCATTGTTCCAATTGCCGGAACACCAAACTTCTCATCACAAAGTACAGTAGCCGTCGCAGCAACACCGCCAATATATGCAGCTCTTGCACCTAAAACAGCTGCATCATAGCTATGTGCACGTCGTGCACCAAACTCCATCACAATCGCATCCATATCACCTGCTGCACGGCAGATACGTGCTGCCTTTGTAGCAATAAGCGATGAAAAATTTATAGTAAGCAGCAACATAGTCTCAACAAGCTGCGCCTCAATTACCGGTGCAGTCACCGTCACAATCGGTGTGTTCGGATAACAAATGGTACCTTCCGGTATGGCTTCGATTGTACCTGAAAAATGGAAGTCTGCAAGGTAATCCAGGAACGCATCCGAAAACTCACCCTTGCTTCTTAAATAATCAATATCCTCTTTTGAAAAATGCATATTCGAAACATATTCTATCAGCTGTTCCAAGCCTGCGGATACAACAAATCCGCCATTGTCCGGATTTTTGCGATAGAACATATCAAAGGATACGATTTTGTTTTGAAAGCCTTTGACAAAATAGCCATTTGCCATTGTAAGCTCATAATAATCCATCAGCATTGTAAGATTTCGCATAGCATTCCCTCCATTTGCAAAAAACAATTACTCTTTGCCATTCCAGCAGTATGTACAAAGCTTAGATGGGTCTACACCAACGGATTCAAGCATATCATCCAGGCGATGGAAACGAAGAGATGTAAATTTAAGCTTTTCACAAATCTTTTCTACCATTTTTTCGTATTTTTCTGAATTGTAATCGGCATACTCCTGAAGGACTTCATCCGTTACTTCTCCACCTTCAAGTTCTGCAATTACCTTACGTGTAATCAGTTCCATTTCGGATGAACTTCTAGAGAAGTTCAAATATTTGCATCCGTATACAAGTGGTGGACATGCCGGTCTGATATGGACTTCCTTTGCACCACTCTCAAATAAATACTCTGTTGTTTCACGAAGCTGTGTTCCACGAACGATAGAGTCATCAATCAAAAGCAAACTTTTATCACGAATCAAATCTTCAACCGGGATCAGCTTCATCTTTGCAATCAGGTCACGCTTACTCTGAATCGTAGGCATAAATGATCTTGGCCAGGTCGGTGTATATTTAATAAACGGTCTTGAAAACGGAATACCGGACTCATTTGCATAACCAATTGCATGGGCTGTACCGGAATCAGGGACACCGGCAACAATATCCGGCTTTACGTTATCACGCTTAGCGAGGAACTTGCCACAGTTGTAGCGCATCTTCTCAACACTGACACCTTCGTAGGATGAGGAAGGATATCCATAGTATACCCACAAAAATGTACAAATCTTCATGTTGTTACCGGGAACAACTAATGTACGCGCATGATCGGGTTCCAAAACAACAACTTCACCGGGACCAAGTTCGCGTTCATGCGAATAACCAAGGTTAAGGAATGAAAAGCTCTCAAAGGCAGCACAATATGCGCCTTCCTTTTTTCCGATTGCAATTGGTGTTCTGCCAAACTTATCTCTTGCACAATATATACCCTTTGGAGTAAGAATCATCATAGAAATAGAGCCTTCAACAATCTCTAAAGCATATTGAATACCTTCAATGAAATTATCCTTTTGATCGATAATTGCCGCAATAAGCTCTGTCGCATTGATTTCGCCATTGCTCATCTCAAAAAAATGTGTTCTGCCTTTCAAAATCTCATTGATAATTTCTTCTGCATTGTTGATCTTTCCGATTGTTGTAATTGCAAAAGAACCATGATGTGAACGAACAAGAATTGGCTGTGCTTCATAATCTGAAATACATCCAATACCAAAGTTTCCTTTCATAGAGTTCGCTTCCTTCTGGAATTTCGTACGGAATGGAGAATTCTCAATATTATGAATGGCCTTTTCAAAACCGGCATCTTCGCCATAAACAGCCATTCCGGCACGACGTGTACCTAAATGTGAATGGTAATCCGTACCATAAAACAAATCAAAAACGCAATCTTCTTTTGATGCTACTCCAAAAAATCCACCCATGGTGTCCTCCTTAAGATCTATCAATCTTTACATATTTAATGTTGTATTTTTAATATACGTCATTTTGACGCGCAATTATTATACCAATTTTTATTACAAAAAGAAACACTTATTTTTCCATTTTATCATTTCTGTATATTTTTCAAAAAACAGGAAACACTAGATTTAGAACCAGTAAATTTAACTTGTCATAACAAATCAGGAGGTTTCTCATGAAAGTATTAAATTGTGTTTGTCTTACATTAACAATTATCGGTGCAATCAATTGGGGACTTATTGGCTTTTTTAATTTTAATCTTGTCGATTTTCTCTTTGGTGAAGCAACAGCACTGAGCAGGGTTATTTATGGACTCGTCGGCCTAACCGGACTGTATTTAATAACCTTTTATGACCGTGCTACCGCGGAAGCATAATTTCCGATC
>CALYVE010000127.1 GCA_945492935.1 uncultured Lachnospiraceae bacterium | reverse complement strand
ATGATGAGCTGAAAGAAGTTTTAAATGTTTCGGACATACTTAACGTAAGTGTTTGTTCGACAAATCAGGTTGCTGCAAACATTCATTTGAATTTGATTTCTTCACAGATTCAAAAAGAAGAACTAAAAGGTATGGCGATTGCTTCTGAAGAGAATGCGTACTATGAGGAATATAAGGCTGCATTTGATTATACGTATCCATATCAGGTATATACGGATATGAGAGGCAAGATGTCGATTTCAGATATTAAGAAGATGAAAGCATATGATGGTCAGGGCTATGATGCTGACACAGAATTTACATATGCAAAGGAACAGACAGATATTATACAGGCAGAAGATTTGCACGGAGAAGATTTGCAAGTAGAAGATTTGCAGACAGAGGGGCTGCAGAAAGATGGTTTGCAGGCAGATAGTCTGCAGGGAGAAAGTTTCCGGAAGGAAGCAACAAGCAGTCGTTCTTTGCACATTACAGGGGCCTTGTATGGTACCATTATCCATAAATTCATGGAACTGTTGCCGTTTGAGCAATTGTCCGGTGTTGATGACAAGGATTACTACGAATTTGTCAGGTCATTCAAACAATTGCAGATAGAAAAAGGGATTTTTGATAAAGAAGAAGCTGCAGTAATTTCTGTAAAAAAGATTGTCACAATGCTAAAAAGCCCGCTTGGGAAGCGCATGGTTTCCGCAGCAGAAAATCAGTTGCTTTATAAGGAACAACAGTTTTCTGCAGGCATTAAACCATCTGAATTAGATAATAATCTTCCGAATACGGATGATCTTATTATTGTGCAAGGTATTATTGATGCATTCTTCTATGAGGATGGCGAGATTGTTCTCATGGATTATAAGACGGATCATGCTGATGAAGCTACGATTAAGGGAAGATATAACGCACAGATGGAGTATTATGCGCGGATTTTGGAACAGCTTACAGGCTGCAAAGTTAAGAGTCAGATTTTCTATTCCTTCTATTTGGGAAAAGAAATTTCTTTGGAATCGCATGTGACAAAGGATTGATATTCCTGTGTGACACAAAGCGTATGAAAACTGATTTCGCATGACAAAGTGAGCCTGATATGGTATAGTTCTATGTGGTTGATAAGAAAATAACGGATTTTGTTTGTGTATGGACTGAAATTTGTCCGTTTGTAAAAAGGAGACATAGTATGGCAGGAAATCGAGAAGATGAATCAATTACATTGCTTGGTAATAATAATGTAAGTTATCCGACGGATTATGCGCCGGAGATGTTAGAAACATTTGAGAACAAGCATCCGGAAAATGACTATTTTGTTAAATTTAATTGTCCGGAGTTTACAAGCCTTTGTCCGATAACGGGGCAACCGGATTTTGCAACGATTTATATTTCATACGTTCCGAATGTTCGTATGGTTGAGAGCAAGTCGCTGAAGCTTTATTTGTTTAGCTTTCGAAATCACGGGGATTTTCACGAGGATTGTGTAAATAAGATTATGAAGGATTTGATTGCGGTAATGGATCCGAAATATATTGAAGTATGGGGGAAGTTTACTCCTCGTGGCGGTATTTCCATTGATCCGTACTGCAATTACGGCAAGGCGGGAACCGTATGGGAAAAGGTGGCATTTGATCGTCTTGCAAATCACGACATGTATCCGGAAAAGGTAGATAATCGTTAATGAATGTAAAAACCTATGCTGATGCAGTAAACTACATTGAGAATATTCCGTTGTTTGGTCCGAGGACAGATGGCAGACATAAGTCCGGAAATGATAATTTGCTTGGTGTATTGCAACAACTGAAGAACCCGCACAAATTTGTTCGAGCAATTCATGTTGCCGGTACAAACGGCAAAGGTTCTACGTCGACAATGCTTGCAAATTTGCTTGCGGTTCGTGGATATCGCGTCGGCGTATTTACTTCGCCGCACTTAGTTACAATAAATGAGCGAATTGCAATTCAATACACAACAGCGGAAGGTAAGATTATACGTGATATTATTTCAAATGATGATTTTCTGAAATGCTACTATCAGGTCAGTGATGCGATGACAAAACATGTTGAAGAAGGCGGAAGTGTACTCTCCTATTTCGAGTTTTTGTTTGCTATGGCAGCCTGCTATTTTGAAATCATGCAGCTTGACTACGTGATTTATGAGACAGGGCTTGGCGGGCGGTTGGATGCTACGAATACGATTAGGCCTGAGGTCTGTTTGATTACATCCATCGGTTTGGATCATATGCAATACTTGGGAGATACAATTTCAAAGATTGCATTTGAAAAAGCAGGTATAATCAAAAAGAACGTGCCGGTTCTTTATTTGACCGGAGATGAGACTGCGGATGATGTCATCAGCA
This sequence comes from uncultured Lachnospiraceae bacterium, assembly GCA_945492935.1. Classification (GTDB taxonomy): domain Bacteria; phylum Bacillota; class Clostridia; order Lachnospirales; family Lachnospiraceae; genus Coprococcus_C. The sequence goes on along the minus strand of CALYVE010000127.1, from coordinate 3,536 downwards.
AACAGGCAAAGCAGGTAGGCGCTGAGGAAATAAATGTCGTAAATTCACAATATATAATAAACGAATTAACAGATAAAACCATTGATTTTTCTGTGTATACTCGGTATTATAAGTATAATCATTTGATACTTCACACAACGGCACTTTATCAAATCGATAATGCGAGACTTGCGATTGAGGCATGCAATGTATTGCTTGGAGAAGAGAATGTTTTGACCGGACATGAAGTATTAAGTGCAATGGAACAATTTTTCTGGTCAGGTCGCATGGAGGAAATCCGTCCAAATGTATATATCGATGGAGCCCATAATCCGGATGCGATTGCACGCTTTGTTGAGACTGTACAACAGCAAAAGAAGGACAAAACATTGTATTTGATGTTTGCGGTCGCCGGAGATAAAGACTATAGGGTGATGATTGAACAGCTGTGCAGAGGTCTTGATATGGAAGCGGTTTATGTGACCGCGATTCTGAATGCACGTAAGGTTTCACCAAAGCTTATAGCCGAGCAGTTTAAAACAGCACTGACTGACAAACCAAATACAAAAATATATAATTCAGAAGATATGAAACAAGCTTATAAAGAGAGTGTTCGGATGGCAAATGAGGCAAACGGAAGCCTGTATTGTGTAGGTTCACTTTATTTAGTCGGCAGCTTGAAACAGATTGACGCGGAGGTTTTCCAATGATCGTATTTGAGGAAGAATTAAAAAGATTTCAGCCAATCCCGGAAGTGGATCAGGCAGAAGAGGCAATTTACAATAATGATTTGCGCGACATTAGTGATATTGTTGCACAAGTTACAGCAGAATTAAAGGGTGCAAGTATGGACGCACAGTTAGCAGGACGTATAAGGAGATAGTTATGGCAACAAACATTCGACCGGTTATGTGCCCGAACTGTGGCGCACAAATTAAAAAAACTGGATATTGTTCTGCTTGTCATATGCATATCAATGTTTTACGCAAGGCGTATAATACATCCGATTATTATTTCAATATTGGTTTGGACAAGGCAAAAGCACGTGATTTATCGGGTGCAATAGAGTCCTTGAACCAGTCTCTGCGTTATAACAAGAAGAATATTATGACACGTAATCTGCTTGGACTTATTTATTATGAGATGGGCGAGGTTGTAATGGCTTTAAGTCATTGGGTCATGAGTGTGAATTATCAGAATTCAAACAACCTTGCAAGCAAATACTTAAAGCTGCTTCGGCAGGATCCGGCACAGCTCGAAGGTGTTGACCAGATAGCAAAGAAGTTTAATATGGCGCTTGGCTATGCAGAATCTTCCGATTACGATTTAGCGATTATTCAGATAAAGGCGATACTTGGAAGTAATCCGCATTTTGTAAAGGGCTATTTGCTTCTTGCATTATTGTACATACAGGTAAACAACTATGAAAAAGCACGTACAACCTTACGCAGAGTGTTAAAAATTGACAAGGCGAATCCACTTGCAATTCACTATTTGCATGAGATGGGAGATACCGATGAGAACATTATACAGATGCGTAATGAGTCTGTAGAGAATGACGGCTTGTTTGAAGACGCATATATGGAAGAGGTATCTGTTGCTGAGGCAAATTCAAAGCCTGTAAGTGACAGTCCAATCCGAAGACTTTTGGCAACGATAGAAGATCGTTACAAGAAAATGACTGTCAAAACCGGTGAGTTTGGTGAAATGCGTTTTGCACATTATTCAGGCATTTACGTGATGGTTGGACTGGTGCTTGGTATATTATTGCTGTTCTTTGTTGTCGTACCTGCACAAAAACGGAACCTGCGAAAGGAAAATGTAAATCTTACGAAGCAGTATAGTGAGGAAATTGCTTCGAAGAATGCAGAAATCGCGGCTCTGCAAGAGGAGGTTGCCTCTGTTCAGAGTCAATTGGACGATATATTGTACAGTCATGATTCCACTGATAACCCATTGCCGGATTATTCGAATATCGAGCATGGTCTTTCGGAGGATGATATCAATATGATTGTTCAGTCAGAATAACTTAAGATAATGATTTAATTTACAAAAGAAAGCGAAACATTTTGTTTCGCTTTCTTTTTTGCGTCTATGGGAACCGGGTGTCGCTTTCAAATATTTATATCAAAAAACAAGGAGGGATTTTATGAAGTGTTATGAGGTTGATAATGAAGCAATGATTTACTACCTGCCAAGAGAACTGGATCATTATGCAGCTGATCGCTTGAAACGAAAAACAGAGGAGATATTTGCGCAACAAACCGTTCGATATTTGATATTTGATTTTGAAAAAACGGTATTTATGGATAGCTCGGGAATTGGACTTATTACAGGCCGTTTCAGACGTGTAAATGATCAAGGAGGCAAAGTATATGTAATTCATGTCGGACTTGGTATCGATAAAATTCTAGAGCTTTCAGGAATCTACCGAATCGTACAAAAGATGGATTCAAAGGAAGATATTTTAAAGGAAATGGTTGAGGGAGGATATTATGCATAATACGAACGAAATGACAGTGGAGTTTCAAAGTATCCCACAGAATGAGAGCTTTGCAAGAATGGTTGTTGCAGCATTTATTACTGGCACGAACCCAACGCTTGAGGAAGTATCAGATATAAAAACAGCGGTATCAGAGGCGGTAACAAATGCAATTATCCATGGATATGAACACAAAGAAGGAATTGTAAAAATCAGAGCGCGGGTCGATGGGCGAACTGTATATTTGGAAATCTCAGATAAGGGATGTGGAATACAAAACATTTCGCAGGCCATGGAACCGCTTTACACATCAAAGCCTGAAGAGGAGCGTTCGGGGATGGGATTTTCTTTTATGGAAGCATTTATGGACAGATTAGAAGTGGAATCAACGTATGGTGTTGGAACCATAGTAAAAATGTGGAAGGAGATTGGGGTCACAGGACATCCATACGAATAAATGAATCAAGAGGAACTATTTGAACTTGCCAGACAAGGTGATAAGGCAGCGAAGGAAAAGATAGTTTCGGATAACAATGGACTCGTGTGGAGCGTTGCGAGACGATTTGCGGGAAGAGGATATGATCTGGATGAGATTTATCAGATTGGCTGTATTGGGTTATTGAAAGCAATTGAACGGTTCTCGTTTGCCTATGAAGTGCAGTTTTCAACATATGCTGTTCCGCTGATTGCCGGAGAAATAAAACGTTTCCTTCGGGATAATGGAATGATTAAGGTCTCAAGAATACTAAAGCAAAACGGATACCGGATTAGTCAGGCAAAGCAGGCTTTGTCGGATCAATATGGAAGGGAGGCAACGCTTTCTGAATTATCGAGCTATACCGGACTGAAGCTGGAAGATATTGTGCTTGCGACGGAAGCCAACAGAGAAGTGGAATCGATTTATCAAACAGTGAGCGGGCATGATGGGAAGGAAATGTATCTTGTTGATAAGCTATCAGAAGCAGAGGAGGAATGTAGTGCAGTCGAACATCTTATGAATTCCCTGCTGATTGAAAACGCTATGGAACAGCTTGGGGAGTTGGAGCGAAAACTAATCACGATGCGATACTTTCAA
>CALYVE010000126.1 GCA_945492935.1 uncultured Lachnospiraceae bacterium | reverse complement strand
GATTTGTACAAACTGTAAATCCGATAACAAAGATGATGCAGTATTTTGCGAACAGTGCGGCGCACCACTGAATGCATCTACTGAAGAGAAAAAAGAAGACGTTGTCGATGAAGTGACAATCGCGCTTGATGATGTTGCACAGAAGGCTGAAGAGGCTGCTGATCCGGAAGGTCAGACAACCGTATTAATCAGCAATGCGGCATTAGATGAGATAAAGGAAGCGGCAAAGGATAAGGCACCGGAACAAAAGGCACCGGCATTTACTGCACCGGCTCCTGCTCCAATGCCACCAATGAACAATGCACCAATGGGCCAGCCAATGAACAAAGCGCCAATGGGTCAGCCGATGAACGGGGCGCCAATGGGCCAGCCAATGAACGGGGCACCAATGGGCCAGCCGATGAACGGGGCGCCAATGGGTCAGCCAATGAATGGGGCACCAATGGGCCAGCCGATGAACAAAGCACCAATGGGCAAACCTGAGAAAGCACCAAAGCCTCCAAAGGCACCAAAAGCACCAAAGGCACCAAAGGAGCCGGGCGCAATGAAGACAGGTGTAAAGGTTTATATTGTTATTTCCATTATTTTGCTTGCCGGTTTGATTGGAACAGGAATCTGGGGATTTTTGCATTTTACAAACAAGGTAGATGATTTAGAGAAGGATAACAGCAAGCTTACAATTGATTTAGATGACGCAAAGTCAGAGATTGATGGATTGAATTCTGATATTGATGACAAGAACGATACAATCGATGCTCTCAATTCAGAGATTTCATCATTAAATGATACATGTGACAACTATGAGACACAAATCGCCGATTTACAGGAATCAGCAGGTGAGTATGCAGCATATGACTCATTAATCAGCTTTGCCAAGAGTGCAACCGGTCAGGGTTATGCTGACTTCTTTGTAAGTGATACGGTTGTTCATTTGACAGGTGGAGAGACAGCTGTTAAGCTTTATTTTGCAAATGAAGGCGATGTAATGTATACATGCAATGATTCCAGTGTAGTCAGCTGCGAGTGGTCAGACAACTTTGAGAATAATGTTGCAAGTCTTTATTTGACACCAACAGGTTCAGGTAATACACAGGTTACAATCACAAACTCAGTAAATGATGAGGAAATTACAATTTACGTATTTGTAGATTAATTACTTAATTACGCCGCATGCCACAAAGATGTGGTGTGCGGTTTTTTTTGGAGGGGAGTCATTCATGCAACCAGAAGTAATGAGTATTCGGGTGGATAATCGAAAAATGTGGGCGACGGCGTGTTTGGAAGTACCGGTTGCGCAGGGGACGTTTTTTACAGCGGATTATGTTGAAAATGAGTTGTACAAGCGGGGCATTGTGGCCGGTATCAGGCGTGATGTCATAGCAGATATGATTGAAAATCCGGTTGTCGGACGAGAATATGTTGTTGCTGAGGCGATGAACCCTATTACGGGTGATGCCGGATATTTTGAATATAAGGTTGATATTCGTGATGAGAAAAATAAGCCTACTATTCGGGAAGACGGTTCGGTAGATTACTATAATTCCCTGTCTCTTGCCATGGTTAATGTAGGTGATTTTTTGGTAGAGTATTTTCCGGCGAAGGAAGGTACTCCGGGTTATAATATTTATAATGAGGAGCTTCCTGCACGCAAAGGAAAGGAACAGCCAAGATTAAAGGGAAGCGGATTTAATGTCAGTGACGATGGAAGGGAATACTATTCGACGACGAATGGCCGAATCTATCTTCAGGACGATAAGCTTATCATAAGTCCTGTCTACATCGTAAATGGAGATCTTGGAATTGAAGAGGGAAATATTCGTTTCAACGGAGATGTAGAGATAAAGGGTGATGTGCGAAGCAGTCTTGAAATTACGACGGAAGGAAGCATTTTTATTCATGGTCATGTAGGCGGCTGCAAGCTGCGGGCGGGCAAAAATATTACAATCCGTCAGGGTGTACAGGGAAGAGAAAAGTGCATCATTGAAGCAGGTGGCGATGTGGCATGTAGTTTTGTTGAGCGGTGTGTCATCAAATCCGGCGGTAATGTTTATGCTGATTCGATTATGTCAAGCGAAGTTGCAGCGCGAAATCAGGTAATTGTAAGCTCCAAAAAGGGACTTATTCTGGGTGGAAACATACTTGGCAGCCGTGGCGTAATTTGCAAAACCGTTGGAAATCAGGTCGGTATTACTACCAATTTGCAGTCCGGTTTTTGCGAGGAGGTAGTAAAGCGAGCCGGCGAGCTTGTAGATATCCATTACAAGATTCTTGCGGATCTCGAGTTGTTAGATCGCAACATGGTTATTTACAATGTCCTTGAAGAAGAAAAAAGAACGCACGAGACGGAGAATACACGTAAGAAGATTTTACAGGCAAAAATTATGAAGACAACGGAGCAAAAGAAGGTCGAGGAAGAGCTGGCCCAGATAAACAAGGAAATGCAGCTGATTCGTGAAGAGGGTATGGTTCAGGTTAGTGGTGTTGTTTATTCCGGAACACGTATCAATATCGGCAGACAATGGCTTGAAATAAAAGAAGACTACAAAGATGTAGTCTTCATCCAAAAAGCAGATTTTGTTGATGTTTTGCCTAGACAGGATTTTAAACCGAAGAAATAATTAGGGTTCGCAGTTTTTTACATCTTCCAGAAACTGTGTCCATGCATCTTCGTGATCAACAAAGTAGAGCGGGCAATCCTTTCCGGTAATGTCATGGTGGCGAATAATGTGCGTTGTATCAAGCATAGATGCATTCATTAGCCAGGCGGTGAGTCGGACGAGAGATTTGTAAGTGGCTTCTGTAAATTTGCCGCTTTCGTCCGGATGGCATACCTCGACTGAGATAGTATCACGATTTCGCCAATTGCTCGCAGCAGACATTTCGTTTAGAGGAATACATTGGATGATTTCACCATCCAGCCCGATGACAAAGTGCGCGCTGACATCCGAATCGGGATTTGCAAAGTAATCACGGTTTTGCTGTGCCGTTGTGCCGGGGTTGCCAATGTAGTGAATGACAATATCATTCATTCCACCAAGCTCAGTACCATTTCTGGAGGAACCGTCAATAGCAATGAATTGCCGGTCTACCCACTCCGGGATTTTTGCGTTGTTCAGTGCTTTTAAACGTTCGGTTGTCGTTGTTTGCAGATAGCAGTTTGCTTTTGATTTTGAACAAATATAAATTTTCTTTTGCAAAATGCATAGCAGTATGCCAAGTACGACTCCGAGCAAAAATAATATAACTTTTGTAACAGTTTGTGCCGTCTTTTTTTTGTGACGACGTTTTGGACGGCGGGTTGGTGTATAGTCCATGTATATCAATTCTCCTTGCTGTCATTTGTAATTCTATGATATTATTACATTAACATGTAACTTACTTGTAAACAAGAGAGAGGGAAAAAAATTTGGGAAACGGTCAGATGGAAAACAATCAGATGGGAAACGGTCAGGTGGCAAATGATCAGATGACAAATGGACAGGTGACAAATGGACAGGTGACAAATGGACAGGTGACAAATGATCAGATGGAAAACAATCAGATGGGAAATGAGCAGGCAACTGAACAGATTTCACACAATAGTGGGCAGATGAATATGCCGAACATGGTGCTTCCGTTTAATGGTGACACAAAGAAGTTCCGTGCAAATCTGCCGAATATTGAGAATATGTCGATTGGTGGAGCACCCTTACAACCAGGAATGCAGATGCAAAATCCGCAGGTGGCGCAGGGACAGCCAATTGTTCATCCACCGAAGAAAAAGCATACAGGACTTCTCGTTGCTATTCTTGTGGCAGTTGTACTTATTGCAGGTACTGTCTCATCTTATTTTTTGTTCTTAACACCGGAGAAGCGGTTTGAACGTGCAATGCGTAAGGCTGAGATTGCATTTGAAGATGGTGATTATGATGCCGCGGTGTCCCACTACGAGAAGGCACTCGACATTCATGAGGATGAATTTGATGCGATTTATGGACTGCTTCAGGCGGAGTCTTTATTGGGCGATACAAAGGCGCTTCAAAAGGATTATACAGAATTTCGCGATAGCATTTTTTCACAAGATGCAACCGAGCTTCAACAGAATATGCAAGAGACAATCGACATCATTTTACTTTGTCAACAGGTATATTCCGGTGATGCAGATCGTATTGTTGAAGAGTTAGAAGCGGGATTCGATTATGTCGGTGATAATGAGAAGCTCTTGACTGCATGGATTTCAGTGAAGCTTAGTCAGGCGGAGGCGATTAAGGAAAGTGACGCGGAAGCTGCACTTTTGATTTACAGTTCCATTCTTGATTACTCGAATGATAATGAACAAGCGGTGAACGGATTTACGGATTGCTGGAAAGGACTTGTGAATGGATATCTTGCGTCGTATTCGTATGAGCCGGCCCAAGTGCTTTTGGATACATACAAAGGAAAAGTCCAAACAATCAATTTTACGGATTATCAGTCTCAAATTAATAAGGCAAAGACAATCTCTGAGCAGGGCATTCCACTTATGGAAAAAGCTTACAGTGCGATGGAAACAAATGATTATGTCCAAATGTGTGAGATTGATTTAGGCTCGGAAACGGAACAGTTTTTACCATACGTAAATGAAAGCTTCATTTGGGCACCGGAAGGTTTTACGGAAGATTATACGGGTATCGCTATTGGTTTGTATAAGCATACATATCCGGAATTATCCGGTGTAGAGAACTATTTCTATTACGGAGAGTATGTGAATGGAGAAAGAGTCGGACAGGGAAAGGCATTTTATGGTGTCGATTTGAATACATGTGAATATGAGCTTTTTGAAGGAACATGGGATAATGACAAGCCGAATGGATATGGTGTGAGTGGAGACTACAATTGCTATTATGAAGATTCCAATGAATATACATCGACTGAAAAAAGCGGTAATTTTATAGATGGATATGCGGACGGCGAAATTAATGTAACTCTTACAAGCAGTGAAGGATATACGGTTGCCGGAACATTTACGGCAACAATGGGCGAGGCTGAGGATATCAGAGACCAGTATTCCTATATTGATTTTGTTGGCTATGATGACCGGGATATCTATGTAGTTATGGAAAGCGAGGAAGTGACCTGGTGGCTTTCAAAAAATAAGAAAGCGAAAATAAGGGCAGCAACATGGATTGAATAAAATAAATGGGGGACAAAAGAATGAACGAAAAAAATATACCTGTAATCGGATGGTTGGTCTGTATTGACGGACCGGACAAAGGAAAAGACTATCACATAGTAAATACACCAATCGGTAACGGCATCGGAACAGATGAATCAATGGCGGTTGTTGTTAAGGATGATCCGGATGTTGCACCAATTAATCATGCGGTCATTCGTTTTGATGAACAGTTTGGTAAGTGCGTATTGTCGCAAGGCGTGGGAAAACGCATTGTTCGTTTGAACGGCGCCATCGTATTTGGTCCAACCTATCTGAAGCCTTTCGATCGTATCGTTATTGGTAAGTCGGAATACTTGTTTATGCCTTATGGCGGAAATGTAGATCCAAGCAATACATGGATGAAGGTTAAGAATAAACAGCCGATTACTGACATTTTATCCGAGATGAAGGATTGCGCCACAAATCCTTGCGTAGGATGGCTTGTTGATCGTGGTATGGAGAGAAATGGTGTAGCGTATCGCTTGACAGCAGATTTTAACTATATTGGAACAGATGCATCAATGGATATTTGTGTTGCACCGGATAATTCCATTGCAAACGAGTATCATGCAGCAATTGTCTATGACTCGAAAGACAATTCCTATTTCTTCGTTCCAATTGCCATGAGCTCCGGCTATTTCATTAATGGTATGCCGATTAATGGAGTTGTGCCTTTGCAGGGCTTCGAGGAAATATCTATGGGCGTAACAAGAGTATGTTTTGTAC
>CALYVE010000125.1 GCA_945492935.1 uncultured Lachnospiraceae bacterium | reverse complement strand
AGGCTTCGTCGTCGGTATATTGACGATTTTAAACGTAATTTACGCGGAGCTTTGGAAAATGTTGATATCCAGGAAAAGGACGGAACAATCACACACGTCAAGGACATTCCGTTGAAGAAGGCAAAGCATAAAATATGAAAAAAAAGATGCGCAAATCAATCTTAACCCGACGAAAAAGTATGACACAAGGTGAAGTAGACAGTTTATCAAAAATGATTTGTCAAAGAATTATTGATTATCATTTTTTGGAAGATATAACAGACGTATGCTTATATATGCCGATTCAAAATGAAGTAAATCTGTCAGAACTTATTTCAATACTTCACAATAACAATAAAACTGTATGGTTACCGCGTATTTTTTCTGACAAAATGGATTTCTTTCTTTTTGACAAAAACACTGCACTCATTGAAGGTGCATATCATATTTTAGAACCGGATAATCTTACGAAATTATATCCGAACCCCAATACTCTTATTATTGTACCGGGGGCGGTTTTTTCGATAAACGGTGACAGAATCGGATATGGTGGCGGGTATTATGACCGCTATATGGAAGCATATCCGAATTGTCAATATCTAGCGGTTTGTTATGATTATCAGGTTTTAGAAGAGATTCCATATGAACAACATGACAGAAGACCGAATGTTATTTTGACGGAACAACGAATATTTTATATATCATAAAAAGGGGACAAAAATATGCTAAATCAACTTGGCATGGCAGCAAAAAAAGCTGCTTCATCACTTGCAAAACTTACACAGACAGAGAAAAATAATGCCTTACTTGCAGTTGCTGACGCACTTGTCGCTAACGCAGATTCAATTATACAGGCAAATGATATTGATATGAAAAATGCTATTGCAAACAACATGTCAGAAGGTCTGTTAGATCGTTTACGTCTTACAAAGGAGCGTTTTGACGACATGGCAGAGGGAATTCGACAGATTGTTTCACTCGATGACCCTATCGGCGAGGTATTATCGATGAAGCAACGTCCGAACGGACTTATTATTGGTCAAAAACGTGTACCTATGGGCGTAATTGGTTTTATTTATGAATCAAGACCAAACGTAACTGTTGACGGATTTTCACTCTGCTTTAAAACAAGCAATGCTGTAATTTTACGTGGCGGAAGCGATTGCATTCATTCCAACATTGCACTTGTAAAAGTAATAAAACAAGCCCTTGCATCCGTAAATGTAACACCGGATGCGATTTCCTTAATTGAAAATACCGATCGTGAGATTGCAAGACAATTCATGAAGCTTAATAAATACGTTGATTTGTTAATTCCACGTGGCGGAGCAGGCTTAATTCGTACTGTTGTAGAAAATGCAACAATTCCTGTTATTGAGACCGGTACAGGTAACTGCCATATTTTTATCAACAAGGATGCAAATCTTGATATGGCACTTCCAATCATTGAAAATGCAAAATTTCAACGGCTTGGCGTATGTAATGCATGTGAATCATTGGTCATTCACAAAGATATTGCTGACAGGGCAGTACCATTGATTGCCAAAATGTTACATGAGAACGATTGCGAAATTCGCGGCGATGAGCAGGCACAGGCATTATCTTCTTATATAAATGCAGCTACCGAAGAAGATTACGGAACCGAATACCTTGCAAAAATTATTTCTGCAAAGATCGTTGATTCTATCGATGAAGCAATCGAGCATATTAATAAATACAGCACAGGTCATTCGGAAGCAATCATTACAGATAGTTATGCAGATGCACAGAGATTTTTAAATGAAGTTGATTCTGCCTGTGTATACGTAAATGCTTCCACCAGATTTACAGATGGATTTGAATTTGGATTCGGTGCTGAAATCGGAATTAGCACACAAAAATTACACGCAAGAGGACCTATGGGTCTGTTAGCGCTTACATCTACAAAATACATTATTTATGGCCAAGGCCAGACAAGATAAGGAGAATAATATGCAAGAGACAAAATTTGTTGGTTCGAAACAATATGTAGCTTCCCCTGAGCTTATGGCTGCGGTCGATGTTGCAAGAGCATTAGAAAAGCCTTTGTTAATCAAGGGGGAGCCGGGTACAGGCAAAACAATGCTTGCACAGGCAATCAGTGATGCTTTTGATATGGATCTATATATTTGGAATATTAAATCTACTACGAAGGCACAGGATGGTCTTTATGTTTATGATACAATTCAACGTCTTTATGATAGTCAGTTTGGTGCAGAAGGTGTTGATGATATCAGTCGTTATATTAAGCTTGGTAAGCTTGGGGAAGCTTTCAAAAGTGAAAAACAGGTAATTTTGCTGATTGACGAAATTGACAAGGCTGATCTCGAGTTTCCGAATGATTTGCTCTGGGAGCTTGACCGTATGGAGTTTTATATTCATGAGACAAAGGAAACAATAAAAGCTAAGACACGTCCAATCGTAATCATTACTTCGAATGCGGAGAAAGAACTTCCGGATGCGTTCCTTCGACGTTGTATTTTCCACTATATTCAGTTTCCTGAAAAACAGGAGATGGAGGAGATTATCAAAGTTCATTTTGAAAATCTCGATGAGACTTTACTTGCAAAGGCGATGGACACCTTTTATTGGATTCGTGATTTAAAGGAAGTACGGAAAAAACCTAGTACATCGGAACTTATCGACTGGTTGCATGCACTTTATATTGGCGGAATCAATCCGGATACAATCAAGGATAAACTGCCATATCTTGGTGTGTTAATCAAAAAAGATGAAGACCTTGAGACAGTGAGAAAGAGGAGTATTTATTAATTGTTTACAGAATTTTTGTATGTATGTCGCGATAAAGGACTCAACGTATCTACAACTGAATGGATTACATTTTTGGACGCCTTAGAACATGATTTAGCCCATTCATCACTCAATGAGCTATATTATCTCGGTCGTATGATTTTAGTAAAAACAGAATCCGATTACGATAAATATGATGCTGCTTTTTTACAATATTTTCAGGAAATTCAATCAAAAGACAATGAAGTTCCGGAAATAATTATGAAATTTCTTGAAAAAGGCGAAATGGACACCTCCGGGCTCAACAAAGAACTCTATCAATTTGATGTAAAACGTGATATGGCAGAGACAAAGCGTATGTTTCGTGAACGTGTCACGGAGCAGAATACGGAGCATAACGGTGGTAATTATTGGATTGGAACAAGTGGCGGTTCAGCATTTGGTCATAGCGGTCGAAATCCGGGTGGCCTTCGTGTTGGCGGACAATCCGGAATGCAATCTGCCTTTCAGGTGATTGGGGAACGAAAATACCGGGATTTCCGTCATGACAAAACACTTGATATCAGACAATTTCAGGTGACATGCAGACGTCTTCGTGAATACTCATCAAAGCTTGATATAGCAAAGACAGAGCTTGATTTGGATCAGACAATTGATTCTACATGTAATAATGGCGGATATCTTAAGCTTGAATTTGATAAACCACGCAAAAATTCCGTAAAATTATTATTGTTATTTGATTGCGGTGGTACAATGATGCCATTTGCCGAGATGTGTAATGACTTATTCCAGGCAGTACACAAAGCAAACCATTTTAAGGATGTAAAAACATATTATTTCCATAACTGTATTTACAGCAAAGTCTATAAGGATGCTGAATGCGATATTGGAAACTGGGTTGACTTAGATTATCTGTTTCGACATACCGACAAGGATTACAAGGTTATTATCGTTGGCGATGCTCAAATGGCACCGGAGGAATTATTTGACGTTAATGGAAATTATCGTGGTCCGAATGACGGTATGAGTGGCTATGAATGGAATAAGCTGTTTCGAAGCCGTTACAAACGCGCTATTTGGCTTAATCCTCGATATCATGGAAGCTTAAATAGTTTATCCTGGATGGAAGCGGAGAGTACGCTTGCTGAGATTTATGATATGTATCCACTTACGATTGATGGATTAAAAGCGGGCATTAAGAAATTAATGGCACCACGTTAATCGAAAGGAGAGTTTTATGGTTGAATTAAAGGGGATTGGACTTGTATTATCAGGCGGAGGAGGCAAAGGTGCCTATCAGGTAGGTGTATTAAAAGCATTAGCTGAAAATGGGTTGTTAGATGACGTTACAGCGATATCCGGAGCGTCAATAGGTGCTGTAAATGCCATGTTATATGCCATGGAAGACATAGAGCTTATGTATAAGGCTTGGGAAGAAATTGAGATGGAAACTATATTTGATGTCAACCTCGAAATGCTTTCTCAAAACAGATATTATTTTTCAAGAGATGAAATGCTTTCCATGATTTCAAAATATATAGACTTTGAAAAGATAAAATCCGGAAAATATACTATCTATAATTCCATAGCAAAAATCGTTCCCGGACAGGAGACGATGGAGGTTGAATACCGTCGGCTACAAGATTATCACGAAGAAACGATTAAGAAGATTTTACTGGCATCAACGGCATTACCAATCATCTATGAAGCCGTAGAAATAGACGGAAATTACTATCGAGACGGTGGAATTTGCGATAATACACCAATTCAACCGCTATATGACGCAGGAATTCGTCAATTTATTGTAATTGGTTTATCCCGTGGGACATATGATTTTTCAAAATGGCCGGATGCTGATTTTATTTTAATTAATCCAAGTCAGGATATCGGAAGTTCAATTCTAGGTACAATTAACTTTACGGATTATGCAATTGAATATCGTGAAATGCTTGGGTATAAAGACGGTCTTCGTTCCATCCGTACAAAGTTCCACCCGGATGAAACCTATATTAAGATGGAATCAATATTAGCTGCAAATGACTACAACGAAATTTTAATGCAATTGCGTGTGAATCATACATACCAACAGGCGTCAAATCGCATCAACACAAATATCAGTAAATTCGAGGAACTTGCAAAGAAATACGAAAATTATTAAGCGGGGAGGGGTTTTTATGAAAAAGAAAATCATCACAGTAGGCAGACAGTTTGGAAGCAATGGACGAGAGATTGGTAAACGAATAGCCGCACGCTTTGACATACCGTTTTATGATAAGGAATTGCTTACGAAAGCAGCCAAAGCAAGTGGATTAAGCGAGAATTTACTCAAAAATCTTGATGAGAAGCCGAATAAGAGTTTCTTGTACAATCTTGTTATGGATCCGTATAATTATGGCTATTCAAACAGCGGATATCAAATGAATCTTAGCCAGCAGGCTTTTCAGGCAACTTATGATACGATAAAAAGTATTGCAAATGAAGGTCCTTGTGTAATCGTTGGTCGTTGTGCCGATTACGCGCTCCGTCACAATGAAAAACTGTTCCGTACTTTTATTTTTGCGCCAATGGATGAACGTATCAAAACGATTGCGAACCGTTTTAATATTAATGAAGATAAAGCAAAAATATTAATTTCCAAGGAAGATAAGGGAAGAGCATCATACTATAATTATTATACCTCTCAAAAATGGGGCGCACTTGAAAGCTATGACTTATTTGTAAACAGTAGTCTGTTATCAATTGATGATACGGTAGATTATATTGTTTCATACATAGAAAAAATCAACAAATAGGAGCAATTTATGGATTCCTTTGATGAACCGATTTCAATATTAATTACAGAGGATAACAAATCCTATATCGGCAGTCGCATCGACCGTGTTTTATCTGAAGCTTTACCTGATTTCTCACGTGGTTTTATTCAAAAACTAATCGTAAATGGTGAAGTTGAGGTGGCAAATAAGCCAATAAAAGCAAGCTATAAGCTAAAAACAGGAGATTGTATCACAGTTCGTGTGCCAAAGCCCGAAGAAATCGAGATAACAGCAGAAAATATTGCGCTTGATATCATTTATGAGGATAATGACATTATTGTTATCAACAAACCAAAGGGAATGGTTGTTCATCCTGCGCCGGGACATTATTCCGGTACACTTGTAAATGCGCTAATGTATCATTGTAAAGACTCATTATCG
>CALYVE010000124.1 GCA_945492935.1 uncultured Lachnospiraceae bacterium | reverse complement strand
TAAGATTGTAGAAGCGATTGAAAAACAGAAGAAAAAGGTTATTTGTATTAATGATACAGGGGCAGCTGTAGATGAGGACTGTGTCCGAAAACAGCTCGTTAACAGTTTTGAGAAGATACTCGGAGAAACATCCTCTTTTGAGAAGGCATGAAGATTTGCAGTATAAAAAGGACAGGATAATTTGTCATGGATAATTACGAGGCTATGGAAAAAAGCAGAACTGAATATTCGGCTCGAAACACGACGGTTGCCATGATTGGCCGTGGGCTTGCCATTCTTATGGGATTTGTTGCGCGTGTTGTATTTACGCATACACTCAGTGAAGCTTACGTAGGCGTTAACGGTCTGTTTTTGGATATTCTGAATGTATTGGCGTTGTCAGAGCTTGGTGTCGGTACGGCGATTACGTATGCACTTTACAAACCGATTGCAGAGCATGATATTGAAAAACAGAAGTCGCTCATGCGCATGTATCAGAAATTCTATCATATCGTTTGTGTTATTGTGCTTGTCGCAGGGCTGGCAGTTATTCCGTTTATGGATGTTTTGATAAAGGATAAGCCGGATGTAGGAAATCTTACAATAATATATTTGCTTTATCTGTCAAATACGGTTGTATCTTATATGTGGGTATACAGACGTGCGCTTGTCGATGCACATCAGCTGTCTTATATAGGGGTTGTATATCAGACAACATCATGGATTATCCAGAACATTTTACAAATTATCATGCTTCTTACGACAAAGAATTTTTTGTTGTATGTTTCCATGATGGTGCTTTGCACAATTGGAAATAATATATGCATTTCCCGCAGGGCAAATAAAATGTACCCGTATTTAAAGGATAAAAATGTGCAGGAGCTTTCGAGGGATGAGCAAAAAAGCATTTATCAGAGTATCCGTGCGATGCTTGTTCACAAGATTGGAAATGTTGTCGTGAATAATACAGACAACCTTCTTTTGTCGGCACTTGTCGGCACGACAAGCGTTGGATGTTATTCGAACTATTTTTTGATTATTGGATCGGTAAAGCAGGTTTTTGAACAGATTTTCCAAGGGATAGCTGCAAGTGTCGGCAATATGGGTGTCAAAGAAGGAAAAGAGAGAATCGAAAAAATTTTTGGCGGAATTTTCTTCCTTGGTCAATGGATTTACGGTCTTGCAACCATTTGCATCTATGAGGTGATCAATTTATTTGTAGGCGAAAGCTTCGGTAGGCAGTATGTATTTGCGGCGCCGATTACATTTGTGCTCTGCGTTAATTTTTACCTTTCAGGTATGCGTCAGGCAACGGTTGTTTTCCGTGATTCAATGGGACTTTTCCGTTATGATAAGTGGAAGGCGGTTGCAGAGGCAATTATTAATCTTGGAGTTTCATTATGGCTTGGAGGTCTGTTTGGAACAATCGGTATTTTTCTCGGAACGATGATTAGTACCGTGACAACCTCGCTTTGGGTGGAGCCGTATATGCTTTATAAACATAAGCTTGAAAAGTCATGTGCGCCGTATTTTGTAAAGTATGCAATATATACGATTGTGACATTTGCCCTTTGGTACGGAGAGGATTTGATTTGCCGGCAAATTACCGGAAATCCGTGGTTTGTTCTTATTGTAAGACTTGTTATTTGTTTCGGAATTACGAATGTAGCATACCTTTTGCTGTACCGCAAAACACGGGAGTTTGTACTTTTGTACGAGAAGGCAAAAATGATTTTAGAGAAACGGTTCGGGAGGTCAAAAACACATGAAGAGTAGTTTTTCAAAGGAAGAATGTGCTTTGCTGTCCATGCTTGCAAAATCGCTTTCTCAAAATCAAGGGGAGCAAAGTCAGCAGATAAATGACGATGTAGGACAGGATAATTCCCAAAATGAGCCCGACTATGGCGTGATACTTGAACTTGCCGGGGCACATAAAGTTCTATCCATTGCATATAATGAATTCATAAAGCTACCCTTGTCGGAACAACAACGGAAGGTTGTTGTGTCAACCGCTAAGACGACTGTGGCACAAAATTTGCGACTGCTGTTTTTGGATAAATATGTAACGGGGATTCTGGAAAAAGCAGGGGTTGCGGTTGTTGTTTTAAAAGGAATGGTAACGGCCGCCTATTATAAGGAGCCTCTGTATCGGAAGTCGGGCGATGTTGATTTGCTGCTGCTTGACAAAAGCAAGCTGGAAACTGCGAAGAAGACGCTTTGTGACGCCGGATTTTCTATGGCAGACAATCAGCCGTCGCTGCATCATATTGTATTTGACAGTGCGGAGGGCATTGAAATTGAGCTTCATACAGAGCTTGCGGAACCATTTGATAACAAAGAAATGAATCGTTACATGGACGAGGTTATGCTTCAATACGGCACAGAGACTGTTTCTGAAATGGTATGTGAGGTGAGCCTTCCTGCATTAAGTCCCGCGTATCATGCATACGAACTTTTGCTTCATATGCTACAGCATTTCCTGCGTGCGGGATTTGGTCTTAAGCTTCTTTGCGACTGGGTTGTTTTTTGGAATCATGAAAGAAATAAGACGGATCAGGATACGTATTTGAGGCTTGTGACAGCGTGCGGATTAAAACGTTTTTCGGATCAGGTGACGCGCGTTTGTATCGATTATCTTGGACTTGAGGAATCAAAGGTTACTTTTATGCAGCTTGCGGTTGATGATGCAGAGGCATTTATGAAAGAGACGTTGGAGGCGGAGGAATTCGGAAAATCATCAAAGGACCGAATGGTAGCACTCCGTGGGGGTAAGCTTTCGGATTATGTGAGAGAATTTCATCATCAGATGAGACTGAACTACCCCGGTGCCGGAAAATGCTTTTTGCTCTGGCCGGTCTTGTGGATAATGACGCTTGTAAGATTTTTGCGAAATAACAGGAAATTAAAACGGCCGTCAGCGAAGGAAATATTAAAAAAAGCAGGTGAACGTGGTCGCATCATTGAGAACCTGGAGCTGTTTCAGGTAAAAAATAACCCAAAATAGCAAGAATTGACAAGAAATTATAATCACAGTGTGTTGACAAGATGAAAATATTCTAGTAGTATTATTTTATATATCGTGTGTGTTTAATTTGTTAGGAGGAATAAATATGAAGAATTATCAGAAACCGGTATTGATTGCGGATGACGTATTATCAGAGAGTGTATATATGGCAAGTGGGGATGCAGATTGCTGGACAATTGCAGTATCAAAGGATCAGGCCGATGCAGGCGGATATGCTACATTTCGTATTCAGGCAAATCATGCAACGAATCTTCAGCACATTTCAAAAGCAACAACGATTGTACTTCAGTTTAATCAGCCTGTAACAGAGGCAGTTTACGAAGGTTTCGCAATCACAGTCAGCGGAAATACAATTACAGGATATCGCGAGTCACTTGCTGATTCATATTTGAGCGGAGATAACTTCAATTCCTTATTGAAGATTTGGACATCCGGCGATCTTGCGTCATTGCAGTGTACAGGTGCTACGATTTCTTGTACAAAGGCTGTGAATGTTCAGGGTAACGGTGGAGACGGTAATTAAGCCGGATTCACAATATTGATTGATTTTAAAAGCATCTTGACTTATGATGAGTTGGGATGCTTTTTTACTTTATAGGATTCGTGTGTCAAAAGCCTCGGGTTCAATTTTGTCCCGCAGATTGCATAAATAAATGCGTCTGAATGACTTTTTGTGCTATGGAGATGAGACACAAAGAAGTGTGGAAGCCTCTGCTGAACACACTTCTTGGCTTCAAGTGGCTCGTCGGAATGGTTTGCACAACGGAATGAAGATGTGCTACGCACATCCTATACAATAAGAACGACACTTCGTTAATTTATTTTGGAGATAATCTATGTTAAAGGAACGAGTACAATTTTATATGTCACGCATCAAGGAAGGCCGTCTTCGCGAGATGAGGCTTGAGACAAAGTGGATGTATCAATATGCGAAGCAACATTGGTTTGCTGTGATTTTTTATACGTTTCTTGGTATTTTCGGGACACTTGTATCACTTGGAAGCAGCTTTGTTTCAAGAGATCTTGTTAATATTATTACCGGCCATGAGCCGGGGAAGGTTGTTTCAACATTTTTGATTATGATCAGTCTGAATATCGGGAATATGATTGTAAATCAGATAGCGGATTATGCGTCAAGCTGGATTAGTATGCGTGTAGATGCCGGTATCAAGGCGGATATCTTCGAAAAAATTCTTGTTACAGACTGGGAATCGCTTACGAATTATCACACGGGTGATTTACTTACAAGATGGAGTTCGGATGCGTCTGCAATCTCGAGTGGAGTGCTGAATTTTATTCCGAATTTAATTATCTTTACATTTCGTTTTGTCAGTGCATTTATCGTTGTTCTTGTCAACGATGCAAGCTTTGCGTTGTTTGCCTTTATTGGTATGCCGGTCAGTCTTATTATGTCGAAGACATTGATGAAGCGTATGGTCAACAATAACAAACGTAGTGCAGCGATGAGCGCGAAGATGTCAGGCTTTAATCAGGAGACATTTTCCAATATTCAGACAATCAAAGCGTTTGACTTAATCGGACTTTATTCAAGACGTTTGCGGCAGCTTCAAAAGGAATATATCGATATGAAGCTGGAGTTTCGGCGGATGTCGGTTTGGACTTCTCTTTTGCTTTCGACAGTCGGACTTCTTGTTTCGTATTCGGCATATGCCTGGGGAATTTACCGCGTATGGTCAGGTGCAATTGATTATGGTACTATGACGATGTTTCTTGGACTTTCGAGCACACTCACAAATACACTCAGTAATCTTACATCGCTTGTTCCGACGGCAATCGGACTTACTACCGCTGCCGGACGTTTGATGGATATTGTTGAGATGCCGCGTGAGGATGACAGTGACCGGGAGCTTGTGAAGGCATATGCAGAGAAATACAAAAACAGTGGCTTTGGTATTGATTTACAGGAAGTCGAATACGAATATATGACAGGAACAAAGGTGTTTGATCATGCGTCACTTGAGGCAAAGCCTCATGAAATCGTTGCTTTAGTCGGTCCATCCGGAGAAGGAAAGACAACGATGATGCGTCTCTTGCTGGCACTTATTCCGACACAGGGTGGTGTGGCAAGGTGTAAAACAGACGCATCGTCAGAGACATTTGTTCTGTCGCCTGCGACACGCCAGCTTTTTTCCTATGTTCCGCAGGGGAATACGATGCTATCCGGAACCATCGCTGAAAATATGCGCAATGTCAAGGAAGATGCGACGGATGACGAGATAATTCATTGTCTGAAACAGGCATGTGCATGGGAGTTTGTTGAGAAGCTTCCGGACGGAATCAACAGTAAGATTAAAGAGCGTGGGGGCGGATTTTCAGAAGGTCAGGCGCAGCGACTTTCGATTGCAAGAGCACTTTTGCGTGAATCACCGATCCTTCTTTTAGATGAGGCGACTTCGGCACTGGATGTTGCAACGGAGCGACGCGTGCTTTACAACATTGTGAATGATAAATATCCAAGAACATGTATTGTGACAACACACAGACCATCCGTATTAAGCATTTGTCACCGCGTATATGCAATCAAAGATCGTAAATGTGAACAGCTTACAGAGCTTGAAGTTGATGCGATGATTCATGATGTTTAGTCTTCATGGGTAATAGCATCACGCATGATTTCGACAGCTTTTTTATCCTTTGTGCAACAGAGCTCGTAGGATGGTCGCAGTTTGCAGATTTCCGCGGCGAGGGAAAGGTTTTTTTGAAGCTGCTGTTCCGTCTGATTCGGGTTGATGCAGCGTTTGGTAAGCTGTAAAACAGCTTCGTCAAAGGAAAGTTTTCTGACCTTGTTTTCCGTTGCCTGAAATAAGAATGTGATACTACCGAATGTATGGGATTCGTTTGTACAAACGTTGGAAGTACCGCACCATGGAAGACCGTAACATATGACTTTGTTGTTGCAAATGCCAAGCATGTTAAGGTCGCCGTTTAGAAGCGGT
>CALYVE010000123.1 GCA_945492935.1 uncultured Lachnospiraceae bacterium | reverse complement strand
CATTATGCAAGCGCGGAAAAGCAATTTCGTTTTCCGCTTGAATACGGCAACCAACGTCCATTATCCGCAACCTGGACCGTTACAGGAAGCGGTGCCTTCGTCATTTCCAGAACAACCGAAAATACACCGCTTAAGGGATATCCTCATATTACCGCCGTCACAACCGGAAAAATTGTCGATTACGGTGTCCGTGACAGCATGAATATGGGTGCCTGTATGGCTCCTGCTGCTGCAGACGTCATTTACCAATGTCTGGAGGATTTAAACATGAAACCCTCTCAATTCGACCATATTATTACAGGCGATTTAGGAAGCGTCGGAAGCAACATTTTAATCAAGCTGTTAATGGATAATGGCTATGATATATCGAAGCAGCATCTTGATTGCGGACTTTTAATCTATGATAACGAAACGCAGGATACCCACAGCGGCGGAAGCGGCTGTGGATGCAGTGCAGTGACACTGGCAGGCTATCTTTTACACAAGCTTAAAGAACAAATTTTTAAGCGAATACTGTTTGTGCCTACCGGCGCACTGTTATCTACTGTGAGCTACAACGAGGGACAGACCATTCCCGGCACTGCCCATGCGCTTGTCATTGAAACAATCTAAACGGAGGTCATTATGGATTATATTATTGCATTTTTGGTAGGTGGAACGATTTGTGTACTATCGCAAATTCTCATGGATAATACAAAGCTTATGCCCGGTCGTGTTATGGTTCTTCTCGTTTGCACCGGTGTAGTTCTCGGATGTCTTGGCATTTACGAACCATTCCTGGAGTTTGCGGGCGCAGGTGCCTCTGTTCCGCTTACCGGTTTTGGTTATAATTTGTGGAAGGGGATAAAAGAGTCTATTGATACGGATGGCTTCATCGGTCTCTTTCGAGGCGGTTTTACATCAGCTGCCGTTGGCACATCCGCTGCCCTTATATTTTCATATTTTGCATCCCTCATTTTCCAGCCAAAGGCAACGAATAATAAAAGCTAAGCAGCTGCTTTTTATATAGATGCGGAATTTTGTGTAACACACAAAAAGGGACACTTAAAAAAGTGTCCCTGTAAATCCGCCTTACATATTTTGTCATTCTTTTCCGAAGCTTGCCATAATCGTATGATCACTGTCAATATCTTCAAATGTGTAGCTTGTAACCGGTCCAACGCTTGTACCATCTACATAAACGTCACTAATGTAATAGCCTTCATTCGCAGCGATATAGAAAGTAGCTGTTGATCCTCTCGGAACCTCTTGCGATTCCGAAACTGAGCCGCCCTCTCCTGCACTTGTCGTAACCGTGTAAAAATCCGGTAGTGACGGGTGCAATGGACATTCCTCCTCTGTATACGTGATTTCTGATGGTGCATCAACAAACTTCTTTTCGCCTTCATCGTCTTCCTCAACAAAGAATGACTGTGTATTCTCGCAGGCATTTGTTGCTACACAATACGAATCCATACAGATTTCAACCTGTTCATGACCGTTACACTGTCCGCTCGGTGAAAAATCAGTTGCGCAATAGTCCGTAACCGTCGGACAGTCTTCTGCTGGATATTTGCCCGTAATCTTACATAATGTAATCGATGTAATTCCTTCCGGTCTTTCAAAATCGACCGATGTGTCCTGTCCCTCTAAAGCCGCTATCTGATCCATAATATCTCGCCACATATACTTATGTGTATTCCAGCCACCCATATCTACGTTTGAGTCAAAGCCCATCCAGATAGAAGCTGTATAATATGGTGTCATACCTGCAAACCACAAATCGTAATGGCTTGACGTTGTACCCGTCTTACCGGCACACTTAACACCGGATCTTAACAAAGCCGGGGTACCTGTACCGGCGGTCACTACACTCTTCATGGCTTCAATCAACTGCCATGCTGTTGTATCCTTCATAACACGATGGGATGTCGGTGTCGTATTATCGATTATTACATTTCCATCGTGATCTACAACCTTTGAGTAAAGTACCGGTTTGTTGTAAACACCGCCATTCGCAATTGAAGCGTATGCTGCTGACATCTCATATGTCGTGACACCGTATGAAAGACCACCAAGTGCTGCTGACTGTGTTCGATCCGATAACACTGCACCTGTATTCGGATCAACATCATCATCTGCAAGTGTTGTAAATCCAAGGTTTAACAAATATTCAAAAGCCACATCCGGTGTTACCATCGTTATCGCCTTAACAGCAAGAACATTCATGGAATCTCTGATACCGGCTCTTACCGTACAATATCCTCGATAAGAACCACCCCACCAGTTATTGACTTTTCCACCATTTGCATAGTGGAACTCTTCATCCTTAATCGTCGTTGCAAGACACGCTTTTCCCGTATCAATAAGCGGTAAATACGCTGCTACAATCTTAAAAACAGAACCCGGTTGACGTTTTGCTTTTGTCGCTCTGTTGAATCCTCGGTTTGTAGTCTTCTCGCCTCGACCGCCAACCATCGCTTTGACGTAGCCTGTTTTTTGATCAATAATCGTAAATGCAAACTGTGGCTGTGGAGAAAGTGTGAACGTCTCCGCTATAAATGTACCACCGGTTTCATCTAATTTGGCTTCCTTAAATCCGTCCGCAGCAGCCCGCGCCGCATCGGAATTCGCATATATGTTGTTGTATTTCGAATTACCGGTCAGCTTTGCATAGTAATTTGTTAAATGACCTGTTGAGTAGTTGACTTCAGAACCATTTACGTTGATTGTGAGCTGATATTCAAGGCCAACCTTCGTAGATGTTCCTAAATAGGACGGATCATTTATTACATTATCACAAATAGCCTGAATTTCTTTGTCCTGTACAGAATAAATAGAATAACCTTCTGTATACATCATACGGGAAGCTTCAGCCTCCGATACTCCGTAAAGCTCACTTAAATCCTTTTCAAGCTGGTCTAAGATTGCATCTTCGTAGTATGTGTTAACATTATCATTTGCTTCCTGAATGTCATGCTCCTCACGAATTCTTGCATACACGTCATCTGCAACCGCAACATTATATTCAGCCTCTGTAATATATTCAAGCTTAAGCATCTTATCAAGCACGCTCTGACGACGCTTTGCACTTGCCTCCGGATATGCAACCGGATCGTATTGCGTTGGATTCTGTGTAATGCCGGCAATCGCTGCTGCCTCAGAAACCGTCAACTCATTAACATCCTTACCAAAATATCTCTGGGAAGCAGCTTGTACACCGTGAACACCTCGTCCGAGATAAATCGTGTTAAGGTAGTACTCAATAATCTCTTCCTTTGAGTATTTCTTCTCAAGCTCAAGGGCAAGATACTGCTCCTGAATCTTACGTTCCAGACGATCCATAAAGGTAATCTCGTCCATACCTACGTTATAAATCTGGTTCTTAATCAACTGCTGTGTGAGCGTACTCGCACCTTCATCCATAGAACCACCCTTAGCAACATTGGCTATACCTTTGATACCGGCTCTCAGAATACCTTTGACATCTATGCCGTTATGCTGCCAGAAACGCTCGTCCTCAATCGCAACAAATGCATTGATGACTGTTTCGCCGATATCCTCATAGTAAATGTATTCACGGTTCGAATCAAAGGTTGAAAGTTCTTTTTCAACATTGCCATCTGCATCGTAGATTACAGATTTGAAGCCTCTTGGAACAATATCAATCGTATCTACATCCGGTGCATTATCCAAAATACCTTTTATCATACCGAAGAACGCACCGGCCCCGGCAACGACGACGGTAACAATCATCACGAGCAATATTTTGAAAAAGTTAACAAGAACCTTTCTTCTATTTCGTTGTGCCTTTGAGACAAGCTTACGTTGTTTCTTCATTGTCTCATGTCTCGAATAACCCATTTGGCGCCTCCATTCATTTTCCCAAAATTCCCCTTATTATACCAAATCAGCGTTCAGAATACAAGTTTTTATAGGATTATACACATTTTGTTCATAGCATATGCAATTCCCCAACAAAAAAGGAGGGCCTGCCACAAGGGACGTGGCAGGAACCCTTGCAGCAGACACATAGAAAAATCAAATGTATTTTTTTGTTTCGTTCACGGTTTCCTCTATCAAATATTGAAATTCCGATAAAAGAAATACCTTTAACTGTCTGTCCGTTGAATCATATGTAATATGTTCAACCGGCATATTCTTAAACTGATTTGCTGCCTCAATCATTCTCGCCATACGCTCATCGTTTGCTTTTAACAACACACCTTCCACGTACGCAATATCTTCTGATGGCAACCTCGGAATCCGGATATTATAATTCTTGACAATGTATGGATTCACACGATCATAATCCCCGTAATAATATGCATTCGAAAAAAATTCTTCTCTTGGATATACCGAAATGTCGTCCTTTGTATGTTTGCGGTAACCAATAAATGCTACTTCATCATATAAATCATTTGCTTGCATGTCTTTGTCGAAGAAAGAAAAATGCCTTTTCCAGCTTGTCCGCATAAAAAGCGCATCCATGTACAAATGGCAATAATATCCTAAAACGAATGGATTTGACATCTGATTCCCATACTTGTCACAAAATGCATCCAAATCCGGAACCCGCTCGAACTTTTCGAAGCCTGCATCCGACCAGAAATGGCTTTGTTTTTTGTTGCTGCGTTCAAGAATATCCGGAACAATAGAGCCAAGCAGAAATTCATTCGCCGCACATTCACCCATTGGACTGTTTGTTAATATGCAGCTCGCTGCAGCAAGATGTATTATATGCCCCGGCATAGTCTCACTCCCTGCATCATACCATCATCAAGAAAAACGTTATGTAACAACAATCGCTTTTCTGTGTTGTAACGATACGCTACACTTGTATCATTGTTGTATAGGTTCTTTTGGCGCAGCTCTTCCTTGTATTGTGCCTGCTCTCTTCGGACCAAATCCAAGCTGTGGTAACGCATGCCATTTAGTATTACCCGAACGTTTTCAGATGCGATAAGTCCGCCCCGCATCCGCTCTTCTGTACTCAGTCCCATTCGATCACGATCAACAAAACGCACATAAATATCGGACTCTGTACCAAATCCTCTTTGAATGAAAATACGGCTTATATCACGCAAAGAATTCATGGCACGCATCTCATGATCATCTGAGCATCGCGATAATGTCTCGCCAACTGCCACAGCATATACATATGTATCCTTTTTGACACGAAGACGCCTTAAAAACTCACGAACCGCAAATGAGCTTCCCCACATATGCGCCGGAAATACAACACCAACCGTCTGTGTATCAAGTACACTTCCATCGTACTCCGTATACTTCATGATACTACAATTCCGCATACCATCACTTATATGCTCTGTAATATCACAACCGGCATCCATCTTCCGAAAGTGACCTACTTTTGGAAGATTTCCTCGATCAGACACGTAAAAAATCAAATGCGCTACCATACCTGTTACAGTTCCCTCCTCTGTAAAAATACCTCTACCTTTTCACTAATGATTCATAAAATGTCCGGAACGAGTATCGCAAATACTCCTCCTTATTCATACGAAAATGTCTGTGAATCAAATCCTTCTTTTGTTCTGCTACCTGGATAATCCCACTAATTGCCGACCAGATATACAAAACCGTCGGTTGAATCTCTAAATCGTCCCGAAGAATCTTCTTCTCCTGGCCCTTCTCAAGTAACTGAGCAATCAGCTTATTAACGTCATCGTTTGTCTCTTCGATTACTGCATCATCCGTCTTCTTGCGGCTCCCCGTCCGATTCTGCTTGAGCATAAAGCTTGCATAATATCCCGGATATCGTTCTTCAAAGGCCGCCAGGCAATTACATAATCTGAAATAGCTGTCTTCAAAATCCGAAGCCGTCTCAATACAGACTGCAAGCTCCCCCGTCAGCACCCCAATATACTGCTGAATAATGGAGTTATAGATTTCTTCTTTGCTCTTGAAGTACACATAAATCGTCGACTTACTATAGTCTGCATGCAGCGCTATATCATCCATCGTCGTCTCCAATACGCTCCCATCTCTCCCGTAAACAGCCG
>CALYVE010000122.1 GCA_945492935.1 uncultured Lachnospiraceae bacterium | reverse complement strand
TGATGAAGGGGAAGTAATTGTAATTGGTATTCCAAGAGATTCCAAGCGTGTAGAACGCGCGAAGGATTTCGTAGCTTGGATGCTGGAAGGGTAAAGAAAACCCGGTTTGTGTAGACAAGCCGGGTTTTCCTTTATAATAATATGTTCAGTTATGCTTTGAGCAATATTACTCGCAAGATGAATCAGTCTTTGAATCGATCTTTGAATCAGCCGAATTCTTGTCATCTGCAGCTTTTTTGTTATCTATAGCATCCTTATCATCTATAACATCTTTATCCTCAGCCGAAGCCTTGTCCTCAATGTTTTCTTCGTCATCTGTGTATAAATAGCGTTCGTCATAAGGCATATCCACAGGAAAATGACGCGTTGGAAGATTGGCACGTTCCCTCTCTGCATCTTCGATTTTGATAAATATTCGGTTCATGAAAAATGCGTACACATAAGCGATTGTTGCAAATCCCCAAAACAAGAATAAACTGAATACGAATACTAAGGTTGTAGAATCGGTAACAGCTACCTTTGCGATTGCAAGAGGGATTACAATATAGAAGATTGTCGTCGGAACATTTGCAAGGCTTATGAGCAAAGAGTTCTTAATGATGACCTTCGTTTTGTTCGGATATGCTGATATCAATGGAAAAGCATACATTGATATCGAGAATAAAAGGAATAACAAAATCCAGACAGGAATCTGGAACATGTTGTAGACCGGATCGATTACCCTGTATATCACGTATAAATCTGTAATGAAGAACATATATAATAGAGAAATCGGAATCCAAAGCAAAATGGATTGTTTAAAATGCTTTTTGAATGCCTTGAAGTACGAGCTTGATATTGTAGGATAGCGTTTCCTTATCATATCCAAAGATACACTATATAAGGCCGTAAGTGCCGGTCCGATCGTGACAATAGGAAGGCAGGTGATTATAAACAAAACATTTAGCATCAGCAAATCGCTGACCAGTGATAGAAAACGGAAAAAACCGTTATCCGGATTAAGTCTCATAATATTAACTCCTTTAGTTGTTATATAATAGAATACACAATATAATAAAAATACAATAATCTGACAAATGATACAAGAGAAAATTAAAAAAACAAAGGATTCTTCACACAAAATACACATAATAATCACCGGAAATTTACGAAAAAAAGAACTTTCGTGACATTTTACACAATATAAGACAAGTTTGTAAGTCCATATTTTGGATAAAATGCAAAGAACCTTTACCATATATAGTAAAATAGCATGAAAGAAAGCACAAAATAACGTCGGTTATTGGTTATATTAGTCAAAATAGCAATTTATGTATGATGCAACGCAAGAAACGTATAGAAGAAAACTGTATAAATGATATAATAAGTTCATCATTGTTATTGTGATTGCGAATGCAATCGATTAACAGGATGGCAAATGCTTTTTATGTAAGGAGGAAAAAACATGAAAAAGAGAAGACTTGTAGCAGGCGCTATGTGTGCTCTTATGGCAACAACATTGCTTGCTGGCTGTGGTAAGTCAGATGATAAGGAGACAACAGCAGCTCCAGCAACTGACACAACAGCATCAGAAACTGATGGTGGAGATGATACAACAGCAGCTCCAACTTCAGGCGAAACTGTAAACATCAACTTGTGGTCATTCACAGATGAGATTCCTAACATGGTACAGAAGTACATCGATACTCATCCGGATTGTGGATTCACATGCACACCAACAATTATTGCAACAACAGATGGTGCTTATCAGCCAGCTCTTGACCAGGCATTAATGGGTGGTGGCGCAGATGCTCCAGACCTTTACGCAGCTGAGGCAGCTTTCATTCTTAAGTACTCACAGGGTGAGGCAGCTCAGTACGCAGCAGCATATGCTGACCTTGGTATCGATATCGATGCTAAGATTAAGGAAGCTGATATCGCTCAGTACTCTGTAGATATCGGAACAAACCCAGATGGTAAGGTTGTAGCACTTGGTTACCAGGCTACTGGTGGTGCTTTCATCTACCGTCGTTCAATTGCTAAGGATACATGGGGAACAGATGATCCAGCTGAGATCGCTAAGAAGATCGGTGGCGGTTCTGGTAACCTCGATGCATTCTGGACAGCAGCAGAAGAATTAAAGGCTAAGGGTTACGGTATCGTTTCTGGTGATGGTGACCTTTGGCATGCAGTTGAGAACAGCTCAGATAAGGGTTGGATCGTAGACGGTGCTCTTACAATCGATCCTAAGAGAGAAGCTTTCCTTGACTACTCTAAGAAGCTTAAAGACAATGGATACCACAATGATACTCAGGACTGGCAGGATGCATGGTTCGCTGATATGAAGGGCGAAGGTGCTAAGCAGATCTTCGGTTTCTTTGGTCCAGCTTGGTTGATCAACTACACACTTGCACCTAACTGTGGTGGCGAGGCTGTAGGCGAAGGTACTTATGGTGATTGGGCTGTTTGTGAGCCTCCAATCGGTTTCTTCTGGGGTGGTACATGGCTCCTTGCTAACAAGGACGTTCCAGCTGAGAAGGTTGAAGCTGTTAAGACAATCATTGAGTGGATTACACTTGATTGCACAGAAGATGGTCTTCAGTATATGTGGGCTAACGGTACTTTGAACGGCGAAGGCGGTACAAAGGACTGTGTAGCTTCAGGTACAGTAATGGCTATGTCAAACGGCGAGCTTGATTTCTTAGGTGGTCAGAATATGTTCGACGTATTCGTACCAGCTAACCAGTATGCAAATGGTAAGAACCTTACACCATACGATGAGACAATCAACTCTGCTTGGAGAGACCAGGTACGTCAGTACAGCTCAGGTGAGAAGTCTAGAGAAGACGCTATTGCAGATTTCAAGAGCAACGTAGGCGACGTTCTTGATATTACAGTAGATTAATTTCACCTCATATTGTAGTTATTATTTGGCGGGGCGGATTTTAATCAAATCCGCCCCGTTTTTTAAGACTATCAAGTAACAAAAAATAAGACAGAGGAGGTGTTTGGATTGAGAAACAAGAAAAGTGTAAAGTACGCTAAGTATGGTTACTTGTTCAGCTTACCATTCATTATCACTTTTTTAATCTTTTCTTTATATCCAATTTTCTATACGCTTGTGATTGGATTCACAGACATGAAGGGTATTGGAGCAACTAAGTTTCATATTTTGGATGATCCGTTAGGTAACTTTAAAACAGTTTTATCCAATAGAACCTTCAAAATGGCGCTTAAGAATACCGTGATTATTTGGCTCGGTAACTTCATTCCTCAGATCGTTTTGGCTCTTTTGTTAACAGCATGGTTCACAGATAGAAGATGTAAGGTTAAAGGACAGGGCGTATTCAAGGTATTGTTCTACATGCCTAACATTATTACAGCTGCTACTATCGCTATTTTGTTCGGTGCATTGTTTGCATATCCGACAAGTCCGATGAATGATTTGTTCCATTCGCTCGGATGGGCAAAAGAACCGATTTATTTCTTGCAGAATAAGAAACTAGCGAAGGGTGTTATCATCTTCATTCAGACATGGATGTGGTATGGTTATACTATGGTTGTTATGATTTCTGGTGTACTTGGTATCAACCCAGAGATTTTCGAAGCAGCAGAAGTTGACGGTGCTAACCGTACACAGACATTCTTCTATATTACATTGCCACAGATTAAGACAATCTTGTTGTTTACACTTGTAACATCCGTAGTAGGTGGTTTGAATATGTTCGATATTCCAAAGTTATTCCTGGATGGTGGTCCGGATAACGCAACTATTACAACGAGTGTATTCATATATAAGCAGGCATTCGCTGGAAGCTACTTGTATAACAGAGCAGCGGCAGCCAGTGTAATTATGTTTATTATCATTGCTATTATCTCGGCAATTATGTTCCGTATTTTGAAAGAGGACGATCCGGAAAGCGCTTACGCAGGAAAGAAGAGGAGGGTACGAAATGCAGAAAAATAAACATTATACTGGCATGAAAGTTGTCATTTATATTGTATGTATATTCCTTGCGATTTTAAGTATCTTCCCATTCTGGATCATGATTATTAATGCTACTCGTTCGACATATGAGATTCAGCAGCACGCTATTAGCTTCCTTCCATCGAAGTTTTTAGTTAAGAACTGGAATATCTTAACAGGTAAGAGTTTCAACGTTTTACGTGGTTTTACTAACTCTATGATTATTTCAGTTTGCTCAACAGCGTTGAATGTTTATTTCTCATCATTGACAGCTTATGCATTAGTTATCTATGATTGGAAGCTTAGAAACGCATTCTTCAAGTTCATTATGGCTATCATGATGATTCCTGCTCAGGTAACAATGATCGGTTTCTATCAGATGGTTTACAAGATTCACATGACAAACAATATGTTGATGTTGATTCTTCCTTCAATAGCGGCTCCAGCGGTTGTATTCTTTATGAGACAGTACCTGCAGCCGACGTTGTCACCGGAGATCGTACAATCTGCTCGTATTGATGGTGCAGGTGAATTTAGAACTTTCAATACAATCGTTCTTCCTATTATGAAGCCAGCGATTGCTACGCAGGCAATTTTCGGTTTCGTTAATAGCTGGAATAACTTGTTTACACCGATGGTATTGTTGACAGACCAGAAGAAGTACACAATGCCTATCATGGTTAGTTTGTTAAAGGGTGATATTTACAAGACAGAGTTCGGTTCAATTTACTTAGGTCTTACATTAACTGTATTACCATTGTTTATTGTATACTTTGCACTTTCAAAGTATATTATTGCCGGTGTAGCTCTTGGTTCCGTAAAGGGTTAATCCTTCGACAACAATATATTTATCAAAGGCTTTCGATTTTTTCGAAAGCCTTTTTTAATGCATTAAAAAAGACACTACCGGAAGGTAGTGCCTTTGGATAAACATTATTATGTATTATGCTATGAATGCGGTCTTTTGTCGGTTGTTTCCGGATCAAAAAGCTTGCGGTATTCAGATGGTGATGTACCAGCGTATTTTTTGAAACATCTGCAAAAGGATGTTAAATTATTAAAGCCCGTCTGGAATGCAATATCTGTAATTGACAAATCCGCAGCCAGTAATGATTGTGCAACCTGAATCCGTTTGTGATTCAAATATTCATGGAACGTAAAACCGGTATGTTGTTTGAAAATACGCGTAAAGTGGTATTTTGAAAATCCAATTGCTTTGGCGGCATCATCTAACGTAATCTCTTCGGCGTAGTGAATATCAACATAGTTCAAAAAGCTTGTGAATCGTTCACTATATGCAGGTGCTTCGTCTGACATACTATCTGCAGCATGTATCGTATTAATTTGCATATAGTCTTCATATACTTGAAGAAATATGTGAAGTAGGTTAAAATATATCTTAGTTTCCCACATGGTACAGTTGGAAAAATAAATATCGACGATTCGAATCATTCGTTCAGAGATGTCGTGATAAATATTCGGACATGTTTTGCTGTTTACAAGTAATGCCTGATTGAACGTTGATGACAGCAATTTGTAATCCTGGAATTCCTTGAGCATGCTGACATCAAATAGGTAGATAAAACGAATACCCGGATCACTCATAGGGATTTCATGAAGCAAATTCGGTGGAATAAATAAAATATCACCTGCATTCATTAAATACTCAACATCCCCAATTTTTACACGATATTTATTTTCGATACAGTAGATGGCTTCTAGAGTATCATGATAGTGGAGCGAGTATTCCTCACTTTGCGTGTTGTACCAAATACGTACATGAGAATCAGGACCATAGTTAACTAATTCACGTAACTCGTCAAATACACGAGTGGAATCAGCATCCAATGGCTGACGGTATTTATCTGGCGTGATTTGCAGTTTCTTTTGTGATTGATTGTTTGTAGATTGATCCATCTTGTACCTCTCTAATACGATTATCAATACGTAACTTGTGAATATTATAAGGTGTAGTGAGGACATTTTCAAGTGTCGCAAGCAAAAAATTTACAAAAAATAAATTTTTTCGCGTATTTTTTTACAAAAAAACATATAGGAGGCAGAAAAATGAGTGTAACGAGCG
>CALYVE010000121.1 GCA_945492935.1 uncultured Lachnospiraceae bacterium | reverse complement strand
GAAGAACAGAAACCGTAAAGTTACGGCATCTTGCAATCAATCCATGCTGAACAACAGATGCAAAAGTAACAACATCCATATTACCACCACTTAAAATGCAAACAACCTTTTTGTCTTTCACATCTAAGTGATTTAATGCTGCAACCGTAAGCAATCCGCTGTTTTCAACAAGCATTTTATGATTCTCAAGCATATCTAAAAATGAAACGATAAGTTCACTGTCGTCAACCGTAATAATGTCATCCAAATTCTCGCATAAATACGGAAAAATAGTAGTACCGGGTGTTTTAACTGCCGTACCGTCAGCAATTGTATCAACAACCTCAAGTGTTGTAACCTCTTTATTTACGAAAGAAGCCTTAAGGCATGCCGCACCCGATGGCTCCACACCGATTACCTTAATGTTTGGATTCAGCATTTTTGCAAGTGTTGAAACACCGGTTGCAAGTCCGCCACCTCCAACCGGAACTAAAATATAATCAACAAATGGAAGCTCCTTAAGAATTTCCATAGCAACCGTGCTCTGTCCGGTTGCAACATCCAAATCATCAAATGGATGAATAAAAGTATATCCCTGCTCTTGGGCAAGCTGTAATGCATAGTTACACGCATCATCATATACATCGCCATGTAAAATAACTTCGGCCCCGTAAGACTTCGTGCGATTAACTTTAATTAATGGTGTAGAAGTCGGCATAACGATAACCGCCTTTACACCATATGCACGTGCAGCATATGCAACGCCCTGTGCATGGTTTCCTGCAGACGCTGTAATCAATCCTTTTTTTCGGTCCTCCTCTGATAACGTGCTAATCTTATAATAAGCTCCACGAATCTTATATGCACCTGTAATCTGCATATTCTCAGGCTTTAAATATACCTTATTTCCACACATCTGCGAAAAAAATTCGCTTTCAATGAGATTTGTAGGATGGACAACCTGCTGAACAATCTCATATGCCTCTTCAAACTTCTTAAGTGTTAACATTTTAACATCCCCTTCTATAAATCAAATAAATCATCATCCGGCTGAATATGCTCGATATCATTATCCACTAATATTTCAATATCGGACTTCATATCAAAATCAGCAAACAAAGCCGTCACATAACTATTTGGATCAAACTTCTGCAAATCATCAATATGTTCACCAATACCAATATATTTTACCGGGACATTAAGCTCTGCCTGAATTGCTATCGCAATACCGCCCTTTGCAGTGCCATCTAGCTTTGTAATAATAATACCGTCAATTTCTGTAACAGAGCTAAACTGTCTAGCCTGCTCTAACGCATTCTGTCCCGTCGTTCCGTCTAATACAATTAATGATTCAACATTTGCATCCGGATACTCTCTGTTGATGATACGACGCATTTTTGCAAGCTCATCCATAAGATTTTTTTTGTTATGAAGTCGGCCGGCCGTATCAATTAATAAAATATCCGTATTTCTTGATTTTGCTGCAGTAACAGCATCAAAAACAACAGCGGAAGGATCTGCACCCTCGTTCTGTGCTATAATGTCAACTCCGGCGCGAATAGACCAGGTCTTTAACTGGTCAATTGCCGCAGCTCGAAATGTATCGGCGGCAGCCATAAGTACTTTTTTTCCACGAGCCTTATATTGTGCCGCAAGCTTGCCGATGGATGTTGTTTTTCCAACACCATTTACACCAATAACAAGAATCACTGTCTTCTTTGATTCAAAATCATAAGCCGATTCATCAACAGTCATTTGATCACGAATAATATTAATAACCAATTCTTTACAGGCTGACGCTTCTTTTATATGTAATTCCTTAACCTTATCCTTGAGGTCATCAATAATACGTTCAGAAGTCTCATAGCCCATATCAGACATGATAAGCGTTTCTTCCAATTCGTCATAGAAGTCATCATCAAGCTCATTTGCCTTAAAAAGGTTACTGAAACTTTCTGCAATATTATTTCTCGTTTTCGTCAATCCTTCTTTTAATCTTTTGAAAAACCCTTTTTTCTCCGGCTTGTCATTGACCTGAACATCTCTTTGATCATCAAATTTTTCTTCTAAATCACCCATTTTTTCTCCCTCTGGCCGATTAATCATCGAGCTCATTTTCAATCATATTTACAGAAACAAGTGTTGATACACCTTTCTCCTGCATCGTAATACCATAGAGTATATCTGCAGCCTCCATAGTGCCTTTACGGTGTGTAATAACAATAAACTGAGTATCCTTTGTCAGCTTACCTAAATACTTCGCAAAACGCTTAACATTTGAATCATCAAGCGCTGCCTCAATCTCGTCAAGTAAACAAAATGGAGATGGCTTTAAACTCTGAATCGCAAACAAAAGTGCAATTGCAGTCAAACTCTTTTCACCACCGGATAACTGCATCATATTCTGAAGCTTCTTTCCGGGTGGCTGTGCATTTATCTTAATTCCTGTTTCGAGCAAATCATTCTCATCAACAAGCTCAAGGTCTGCTTTTCCTCCTCCAAACAATTCGCGAAACACCTTCGAAAACATGATACGAATGTCCTTGAACTTCTCTGCAAACTGCTCTCGCATTGCACGATCAAGCTCATTAATTATCTGGAGTAAATTTTCCTCAGCCTTAATAATATCATCATGCTGCGTTTTTAGGAATTCGTAACGCTCCGATACCTGTTTGTAATCCTCAATCGCGTTCACGTTAACATCGCCAAGCTGTTTGATTTTTGCCTTTACAGCCGTAATTTCTCGTTTTAATGATGTAATATCATTAAATTCAGCATCCTTAAACGAAATGGCAGAATTATATGTAAGTTCATATTCTTCCCACATATAGTTATTTAACTGTTCGCTATGCTCCGATAATTTTTCGATGGAAGCATTAATCTTAAAGGCTGATTTATCAAGACCATTAATCTGTTCTGATAATGCTTCACGCTTATTAAAGAAGTCTTTATGACTTTCTGTCAAGCCCTCCTTTAAGGTAATATATTCCTTAAGTTTTCCTTCTTTAATGTTGATTATCCGGTTGTTTTCCTCCTGTAATTGCTTTGTGCTTTCGATTTTTGCATAAAGCAATTGTGATTCTGAGCTTTCATTTGAAAGACGTTGCTTCAAAAGTGTAAGCTGATCGTTCGCAATGTCCTTATCACCCTTAACACGTTTAATATTTTGTATCATGAAATCATATTGTTGCTTAATTGTATTAAACTCAATATTTAAACGATTGATTTCCTCGGATGCCTTTTCAAGAGTACCCTTATCAACAGAAAGCTGCTTTTCAAGCATCTCAATTTTTGCTTCAAGCTCCTTGATTGCCTCCTCCTGTTTTCGGTTACTGTTAAATAATTCTTCTTTGTTTGTATTGATATCTTCAATCTGTTTTTCGATGTCTTTATTTTCGCGTCCGATACCTGCAAAAATTCGTTCAATCTCATCAAGCTTATTTGTTGCCTGCTCCAAATTCAGAGTATAGGTATTCATTAAAATAGAGCAATCCTGCAACTTCTTTGCAAGCTTCTCTTTCTGTACCTTTAATGCTTCTCTCTCAATTGTAAGTTCAGATAAAGAAGATTCGTTGACGGAAAGCTTATGTTTAAACTGTTCAATTTGTTCATCAATTTCATCAAGCTCACGTTTTCGTCCAAGCAGGTTTGAAGTGTTCTTAAAAGCACCACCTGTCATAGCACCACCCGGGTTAATTAATTCACCCTCCAATGTAACAATTCGAAGTGTCTGCTTATATTTACGCGATATGTAGATTGCATCGTCTATAGTTTTAACAACAATTATTCTGCCAAGCAAATGCGTGATGACAGGCCTGTATTTTGGGTCATATTTAACAAGCTTTGATGCAAGACCAACAACACCTTTTTCGTTTAAAACCTCTGTATTCGTATTCTCTCTTGCAACTATGGACTGAATAGGAAGAAACGTTGCACGTCCAAAATGATTTTGCTTTAAATATTGAATCATCTGTTTTGCAACATCCGAATCCTCCGTTACAATATTTTGAATACTTCCGCCAAGCGCAGTCTCAATCGCAGTTTCGTAATCCTTTGGAACTTCAACAATATCCGCAACAACACCAATAATCTTTGGATTGTTCTTCTTTTGTTCCATAACCTTACGAATGCTGTTTCCATAACCATCATAACGTTCAATTAGATTACGGATAGACTCACGCTTAGATCCTAATGAAACAATGCCATTATTGCAAGCTGAAATTGTCTCCTTTACGGCATTCTGTTTACTTAAATTGTCTTCTAATTGATTATTAACAGAAGCAAATTGTTCCTCAACCTCTGCTTTTTCCTTGTTGAAAGAAGCGATGGATGCTTCTAATTCTGTCTTTTCCTTTGTAAACTGTTCTTCTTCACTTTTTGTTGCAAGAAAACGTTTTTGAAGCTCTGTCTTACGAAGGTTAATATTCTCAAGCATCGTGTCATAACGTCCAACCTTAGCCTTAAGCGTACCACCCTCGTTTAAATATTCAATAATTTCACTCTTTGCTGACTCTATTTCCGATTCAGCCTCTGAAATTTTTGTTTTGAGAGCCTCATATGTAGCATTTGCCTCATCACAAACGTCGTCTGCATGGTCTAACTTTTCGTCCAGAACACTTTTTTCTTCATAATATGCGCTTAATTCCTTATCAAAACGGACGATATCCTGTTTTGCCTTGTCCATCTGTTCAAAAATATTATCAGAATTCTGTTTGCTGGAAAGAATTTGCTGATTAATTAAACTGATTTCACCTTCACATCGCTGATTAGCAAGTTTTTTCTCATGAATGTCGTTTTTGATATCATCAATTTTTTGATTATAGTCCTCAATTTGCGCCTCGATTTTTTCGTATTCTTCTTTTGCCTTATCAAATTCCTCACGCAAACGAGTCGAATCTTCCTCCACAATATTAAGTTTTGATTCGTATATCGATAATTGTTCTTTGTTTTGATCCACATCAAGAAGGAACGCATTAATATCTAATTTTTTTAATTCCTCCTTGAAAACTAAGTATCTGCGGGCTGTCTCAGATTGTTCCTTGAGCGGTCCGACCTGTCGTTCTAATTCTTTTAATATATCATTCACACGCGCAAGATTATCTCTTTCGCTTTCAAGTGCCTTTTCCGTGGACGCTTTATTCTTCTTATATTTGACAATTCCAGCCGCTTCATCAAACAGTTCACGACGTTCTTCCGGTTTTCCGGACAAAATTCGTTCAATCTGTCCTTGTCCGATAATAGAATAACCTTCTTTACCGATACCTGTATCAAAAAACAGACTATGGACATCTTTCAGACGGCTGACAGTACCATTAATTAAATATTCACTCTCTCCCGACCGATATACTCTTCTCGCAACGGTTACTTCGTTAAAATCAATCGGAAGCTTGTGATCACTATTATCAAGCGTAATGGCAACATATGCAGAGCCCTGTGGTTTACGGAGCTCTGTACCGGCAAAAATAACATCCTCCATCTTTGAACCACGAAGCTGCTTTGCACTTTGTTCTCCTAAAACCCACCGCACAGCATCGCCAACATTGCTTTTGCCCGAACCATTTGGTCCTACAATACCTGTTATTCCATTATTAAATTGAAATGTTAATTTGTTCGCAAATGATTTGAAACCATTTACTTCAATGCTCTTTAAGTACATTTGTATGTCTCCAACTATTGTTTTATACTACAAAGCGCGGTATAAGCGGCCATCTGCTCTGCACTTTTTCTGGAATGGCCCTCTCCGGTTGCCAGTATGTCATCTCCAAGCTTTACCTGAACATAAAATATTTTATCATGCTCCGGACCTTTTTCCTCAAGCAGATCATAGGTTAACTGCTTGTTTTGTTTCTGCGCATATTCCTGCAAATTCGATTTTGAGTCATAAAACAACTGTTTATGCTCAATATCAGTAAGTAGAAAACGATAAACAAATGCCTTCGCAGGCTCCATACCACCATCCAGATATATGGCACCAAGCACTGATTCAAACATATCACATAAGATGGAATCTCTGTTATTACCGCCTGTAAGAGATTCGCCTTTGCTGAATTTTCCGTACTTACCAAACTTAAGCTCAC
>CALYVE010000120.1 GCA_945492935.1 uncultured Lachnospiraceae bacterium | reverse complement strand
GATACCGAGACGATAAGCTAAAAAATCGCCGTGTCTGACATTGCGATTCCACAAAAGACCGGAGTCGACATCAAAGGTTGTACAATCCTCGGCACTCTTGTACATTGTACGCAATGCATACATGTTGTTTTCATATTTTGCTTTTATTTCTTCCTTAACACCAAGCAAATATTTGCTATAGGTATCAAATCTCTTTAAATTCTTTTCACGTGTCTCCTTGCCCTCTTTTCCGGAACCGAGCAACGTATTAATAATCGACATAACGACCGAAGAAACTGCCATAATAAGACCCATGTACATCATTGGGCCACGTGCCGAACCACCGCTTTTCTTACTTGAATAAATCATAAGAAAACTACAGATTAACATAGGAATCGCCATTGTAAAGGATGGTACGATTTTTGCAAGTAATGACTGCTTTTTGTCTATGGTTTCTCTTTCCGGCGGATCTTCAATATCAATTGGATCACGTTCAATTTTGATAATATTTCTTGGAGCTCGACGAAGAAGAATACGACTGTCCTTGAAAATAATATCCTCTCGGTTTGATAAATCAACAACTTCCTTCTCATACGGAAGTAAGACACTTGTGTCTACCGTTACGTTCCCCTGTGAAGTATCAATCGCAAGAATATCTCCTAAGAACACAAAAACAAGACCAATTACGCGAATCGAATCACCGAAGGAAAGCTTATAATCTTCCTCTATCGGCTGCTCATTTACATAGATTCCGTTCTGGCCTCGATTTGAAATATACCACTCTGAATTTGAATAATAAAATACAAGATGTTCTCTTGAAACAAGTCCGAGGTAGTCATAACGTACATTCATATCCTCACGTTTACCGACTGTTACCTGCGAGCAGTTTTTCAAGCTGAACTTATCAAATACCGCAATCGGATACAAAACCTCACTTACAATAATAGCAAGTGTATCCTTGTTCTCTGTATATAACTGGAACATGTCATCCTTTATGAGAGGATAATCTCCGTATCGATGACCGTCCTTCAAAATCAAATAATGATCTGACTCTTTGATGCTCCACGCTCCGTCGATAATTTCGAGCTCGAGCTTTACATCTGAACTAATACCGAAGATTTCGCTAAACAATACAACAGAATAGTCAGAGTCGTTGATTGCTGGCAATCGAATCTCTTTAAAAACGGTATTAATATAAACCGACAATACAACCACTTATCTACACCCCACCTTCTATATCAAAGTAATCACGACACGCGAATCCTTAAATACCAACTGGTCCCCATCATTTACCATAACTAAGGAATCCGTTAATTCATACCTTGAATCCTGACGAACAAAAATCACCGGCATCTTGTCTGATATACACTGCACATAAAGCTTACCTTTCTGACGCAAAAAATGAATGTGCTTTTGATCGACATCCTGCTCATCAAATACAATTCCGTTTGTTTTTGCACGTCCTAAATACAGCTCGTCCGTAACATTGACAAGATACTTTCGTGTTGCCACACGGCTGATGCATTCAAAGTGAACACATACGGCATCGCGGGTTCTCACTTCCTGTTCCTCTTCGAAAGTAGTTTCGTATGGTATGTTTTTCCAATCATTTTCATACTTGTCCTGCTTATAATATTCATTTCGAATATTGTCATCAAGCTCATCCTCACGCAGTTTTTCTTTGTATGTATAAAGCATTTCTGTGTTCGATTTATTTTTCTTATGGAGCTTGACATTCGTTATAATGAGGCCAACGATTATCGCCGCTTCGACAACCATGATAATGATATAGAGCAATTGTCCGTTCATATACCCCTCCAATATTAGCTATTCATCATGAAAATAAATTCCTCATCTGCCAAATAAATTACATCATTTGATTGAAGCTGCTGTTTTCTGTTTGGCATAATTCTCACACTATTTACAAACGTATAATTGGTTGAACCCAAATCTTCGATAAAGTAACTTTCGTTACTCCTCGTTATTACGGCATGGAATCGGCTTATGTTTGTATTTCCGTCCACACGATATTCGATGCCTTCTGTATTTTTACCAACGCGGAATTTGTCGCTTGTAATCGCTACACTTTCACCTGTTCTTGAGCGATACAGATATGCATTAATCGGTGCCTGTACAAAGGAATTCAGTACGGTTGTGCTATCCTCATCCTGAAGAATTGTCGTGCTTGGCTCCATATACACAGCACCACTTGCAGGTGCAGGTGCCTGTCCCGGTCTGTTTTCTCTTGCCTTCGCATCAAACTGTGCATAAAGCTGTGCACTCGGAAGTCCGACATTTCGCATATTAGCAGACTCAGAATTCAATATGCCGGAATTGCCGTGTGTCGCTCCGTCAATTGTCTTAATGCGCATTGCTTCTTCCTTTTCAAGCTTCTTGCGACGTCCTCTGATTACTAAAAATACAATCAGTAATATTAATAAAATTGCAAGCAAAACGGATGCAACAATAATGACAATGAATAACGTTTTGTTTTTTTTCTTAACCTTTTCCAATGCATTCTGGGCATCTGTCAGATTCTTTGTCGCAGTATCTACATCCCCTTGTGAAATTTCAGATGTGTCTACCATTTCAGAAATTGACACAGCCGCATTGTATGCTTCCTTAAAAGCTGCAAAAGATTCTTCTGTGTAAATTTCATCTTCATTATTCTGTTCATAAATATAGGTTGCATATGAAATCGCTTCGTTTAACAGTTCTCTGTTAACCTGTTTCTCTTTGTCATCCTGCGGATTTACAATGTGATTTGCTATAATTTCCTTATAATCATTTGTATCCTCACGGACGTTCGATCCAATATAAGGTTTAATCTTGTTAATCGGAAAAGAAGAAAAAGCCTCTT
This sequence comes from uncultured Lachnospiraceae bacterium, assembly GCA_945492935.1. Taxonomy (GTDB): domain Bacteria; phylum Bacillota; class Clostridia; order Lachnospirales; family Lachnospiraceae; genus Coprococcus_C. Next base: position 3,217 of record CALYVE010000120.1, on the reverse strand, counting down.
TTTCACCTTCCTTGTAAACAATAACCGCAACAACTCTGCCGTACTCATCCACAACAGGACCGCCAACAAATCCCCAATGATAGTAGCCATAGTATTTTAAATTGTCCTCTGTTGACTCAACGCAAACACCATCATATTCCATCAGGGAATCGCGCGAAAATGATTTTTGATCATTTTCAGTGAGATTATAAAAGCCCTGTGTCTTGACAGTATCACCTTCTGCCACAAGATTGCTGTCACCGAGAACCGCATATTCCAATTGTGATGTCAGCGGTTTATCCAAAGTGAGGATTGCTATATCAAAGCTCGTATCGTCAAATTCAGCCTTTGCATCAACAAATACGGTTCCCTCGTCTACAACCGCAAGCTTAGGAGTATATACCTTCCAATCATCCTTCTCTTCTTCCGGCGGTTCGTCAAATCTGATCTGCTCACCAAACTTCTCCGTGTAATACGCACTGGCATCGTTCTTGTATTTGCTTCCGAGTGTCGTTGTAAAATGGGATGTAATGACCGTTGTTTCGGCAACTAATATACCGCTTCCGGTCTGGAGAATATGATTATTTCCGTCATCATCCTGAAAGTAGAAAATGACTTGAACAATACTGCTGCCGGAATCATATGGTTCCTCCGGAACTGTAATTTCCTCTTCATCAATTGCGAGTACATCCACAGGCGGAATTAATACACTTGAAAATAATAATAGCAATGCAAGAAGCATCGCTGTTTTCTTAGACAATTTGATCAAAATATTTTTCATAGGGTTCCTCCAGAAACTCAAAATTCTATATATAAAACATAACGGACATTTTGTTACTTATTTACAAAATTGTCAATTTTTCTCATGTAACATTATAGTATTTATAGGCTTATCTGTCAATTTTTTTGCGTATTTTCGTGCTTTTTTCAAGATCGCACACAGTTGACAAGAAGGAATGGTTCTGCCGACAGGACCCGCGCCACAAGGCCGCGGCAAAAAATAAGAGCCCAAAGCAAATTCGCCTTGAACTCTTAATAATCCGCTTCTACTTACTGTTCTCCGCCAACAATTGCACTGTCTGCATTTTGCTGGGTCTCAACATTCTCGATTGTATCAACAACCTTCTGAATAAACTGTGCGGACTCAGCATTGTTGTATCCAAGATAATACAGACTTGCAATCATCTCGTGATCAAAAATCATTGTCTTATCGACACCGATAAATCCTTCCGGAAACTTACATCCGATATAATCATATACATGAGAGGTATCTCCCTCTTTAAATCTGGCATAACCAAGAATCATGACTCTATGCTCGACTCCCTTAAGGGAAACAACTGTTCCAAGTGGTAAAAGTGATTTCATTATTCAGTCACCTCGCTATTCTCTTCTGCTGCCTTCTGTTCGCCGGCTGCCTTTATCTCATCAGACTTACTCATAACTGCACGAATAAACTGCATCTGAAGCTCATCCTGATAGCCCATAACAACAACCTTCTCGATAGCCTCATTATCAAACTGAACAATCTTATCATTGTCAATCATACCTTCCGGATACGGAAATGCCGAATAATCCCATACATGTCCGTTCTTTGCCTCTCCGCGTGGAAAATATCCTGCAATGATTGTTAACTTGTCAACATTTTTAAGTTTAACAATTGTTCCAATCGGTAAATACTTTCTCATATTTAATTAACCCACTTTCTCCAAAATATTGTCGTTAAAATGGCCACCAGCTGGTAGCTGTATCCCATGCATCGCTTGCCCAATCTGTGGCTGTATCCCAGGTATCACTCGCCCAATCTGTAGCTGCATCCCAAGTGTCGCTTGCCCAGTCTGTGGCCGCATCCCAGGTATCACTCGCCCAATCGCAAGTCGCATCCCATGCATCTACAATTGTATCATACGTATCATTAAAATCAATAGTAATTCCTACACTTCCGCCAACTCCTACATATGCGCCTAGATCAAGTGAAAATACGCCATCCTGAAGTCCTACGTTTGCATGTGCACCGGCACCAAATCCAATCGAACCGCTAACTCCGACATCTGTTCCCATCACGGTTGCTCCAGCAGAACCGGATGCCTGAGCCACAACGACCTCCGCGCTTGCACCGCCACCTAATGATGGATTAAAATTACCGTCACCATCATATAAGCCTGCTGAAATTCCAAGCGTTGCTTCCGCATGTCCAACTTCTACACCACCCTCGGCATACAAGCCAAGATATTGATTACCAAGTGTGCCATCGAATCCAGCCTCGAACAACGAACCGGATACTCCAAGCTCTGCACCGATTCCTGGTGCAAAATTACCTTCCGCATCAAACAAGCCGCCCCATGCAGTTGCATGAGCCTCACCTGTCAACGCACTGACATTACCGGTCAGACTACCATACGGACCATCTAACACACCGGATATATCCCAAACAGAGCCCTCAACAGAAGGGCCAAATTCTACCATATGTAATGTGTCTGCCTGATCAAAAAACGGATTATCCATATCGAAAAGATCTGTCCAGTCAGAGGTTCCAAGCAAATCCAAATCTACAGGCATAATATCAAGTCCAACGGACTCCGGGAAATGAAGAATGTCTCCGATAAAGTCAATTCCCGCTCTGCCGATACCTCCAATTGTAAAAGGTACGCCCGGCACAATATTAAATATAGGATTGGCAATCGAACCAATCAGACTATTTATACCGTTTGAAACACCGTTTGCAATAATCTCATAAAAATCCGGATTCATAAAGAGCGGAATTCCCATAATATCAGATTCTGCTGCCACATATTTGAGTACAATCTGATTCAATGCTGCAGACATACTGTCAAGCTTCGCTGCATGCTTTGCAAGTCTTGCCTCAATAGCGACAAGAGAAGGTACGACACCGCCGAGACCAATCCCTACCAATCCGCTATTCGCATTGGAAACCATGCTCTTCACACTCTTAACCGTACCGCCGACTTCCGTCAGACGTGAAGACTGCGATAATGTATTTTGTTTGTTTATTTCAAAATCAGCCATAAATTATCCTTTCCATAGAAATTAACTATTACTATTTGCTATTTAACTGTCTTCATATTATCACGATATTTACAAGAAATAAATTCTTTTCGACGAATGACCAGTTTTTCACGACGAACGACCAGTTTTTATGGAGAACACCCGGCTTTATAGCACATACCAAATTTGAGTTTGTTGTTTCCGTGTGATAAAATGATTTTATTCTTTAGGACAG
>CALYVE010000119.1 GCA_945492935.1 uncultured Lachnospiraceae bacterium | reverse complement strand
GTATCAACCATTTATGAGCATATGGGTTAGAGGAAAGTCAAGTTCTATGCTTGGCTTCACAGCAGTGGTATGTTTTGTTATTTATTTTTTTATTGACGAAATGAATCAACTGCTTTTAACATACAAGGATGCAGCGGGTATATGGCATGAAGACAGGTTTAGACCACTTGTGACCGCAATTGCCAACTTAGTACTTGATCTTATATTCGTTCAGATTTGGGGAATATACGGAGTTCTTTGGGCTACGGTTTTATCAAAAATTTGCATTGGAATTCCATGGCTTATTTATAATCTGTCTACGGTATTGTTTACCCGAAGTATGAGGAACTATATTTTAAAAATAATACTATACAGTACGTTAACTGCTATTGTGTGCACAATTACTTATATCATTTGCAGTATTATTAATATTGATGGAATAATGGGACTCATTTCAAAAACTATTATTAGTGGACTTATTTCCAACTTACTATTCTTCTTATTCTACTTTAGAACAAAGGAATTTATCGAAACAAAAGAATTAATTCGGAGAATAATAATAAAATAATTCATTACTATTTGGTTATGAACAAAGTATGCACAATCTGGTAAAAGTTGTTTCCTTTGTAAATGCTTGAAATCGGGCATACCAACAAGCACGCTGCTCACGCAGAGCGACGTGCTTGTTACTGGTTTAGCAATTTTGTTGAACTTTCACTATAGTTTATTCGTAGGCTGATACCCTATATTTTTCACATTCTGCAAACTCATGATTTCACAATAATCAGTCGGTCACCTTCTCTTACAATATCATCCTCCAAATGGTTCAGCTTTCGAATTGATTCGGTTGTTGCATAATATTTTCTTGCAATTGACCATAACGTGTCCTCCGGTTGCACAATATATCCGACAATTCCGGGCATATGTGACTTTTTTTCATAATCGATCGGTTCGATTTTCATATCCGTAACAACCTCTAATTCTGTCTGCATAAACACACACATATCCAAATTGACCTGTGCTTTTATTTCGTAATCTTCTGCGCTAAGAAGTGTTGTGACAAGCAAATCCAGATTGGCATCTACACGGACAGATGCATCCTTCGGAAGACTTCCGATATCTATTTTGTATTCGAACGGAAGAATTTCTTCCATGCATTTTATTGGAGTATCGTCATTTGCAATATATAAAATATTCACTTTTACGACTCCGATTACTTTTACGGAGTCCTCAAACACCTCCACATCATCTATTTCGACATCCCCATATGTATGACAAATCTGAAGAATTTGCTCTTGCTCATCTTTTCGATGTCTTCGCTCATTAATCTTTGCCTTTGCAAGATTATGCATCCATAGATTTTCATATGGAATCGTTTCGATGTCCGGCATTATTTCGACCTGCGGAGAATACAAATCCGCAATAAGATTCACTTCATTATCCTTATACAATTTGATACCGAGCTGTACACAATAGTCTACTCCAATAACACGATCCTCACCATCCGAATCCTGTCGTACACCGGTCTCACCTTTTCCAAGACTGCATGTCGCTTCGAGTACCATGTCTTCTGTTGCCTCAATACATTCTAATTCTTTATTGATCGTCCGTACAGAATACAAATACTGCACAAGATTGTCATCATCAAAGCCCTGATATATTATAAAACACTCAACTTCCCCGCGGATACTAATTTTTCCGTCCAGCACCTTCGTTTCCATATTTCGCAAGGACACAGAAGACCATAATATACTATTTATATTAGGTTTGTTCTGTGGTATTTCCAGCTCTTCCTTCAAACGAAACATATCATGCTTGGCTACAATCAGCTCCGTCAGCTGCTGCCGCTTAAATTTGCTTTCTACACCCTGCCCGTTTTCCAGCTCGGTTGCAGCCTTTGCTCTGTATTCCTCATACGATTGGACCGAATTTCCAATCAAGCCGCGAACTTCAATCTTTCTCGAATTAATCATATTAATCGTCAAATCCTCAAGTCTGCTTCGATTGGTAACCATACTGTTCTTCGTTGTACTATCCACATTTATACTATCGTTAAAAGGAATTTCTCCCTCAAAACTATCAATTCCCGATTGTTCTCCTTTTGTTTGATAAAGCATGGTAAAGCACACAACGCCTGACACATGTACCTTTCCGTAGTCGATTTCCACCTCATCCACAATTACATTCCCGGCTTTTGCAATTATTTTCTCAATATCTACTTTGTTATCCGGCAGATTAAAATCATCGTCAATCGTAAGCTGGGAATATTTTGATTCTTTCAAAACACTTGTATGTATATCCTTACGAACAAAATCCATTGCGCCACTCCTTATCATATTAGCTTGCGCCGTCATTTTCTTTCTGTAACTAATATATTCGTGCCTTGTCACATATATTCCTTTTGCATATTATTCGTGCAAAAAAACATCTTGTAGTCCTATGGAGCATTGTAGTAAATCGGAGCATCAAATCTCGCACATTTGATTACAATATACGGATACATCGAGCTTTCTCCTACCGCACCTGCATCACTTGGTGTCATCTCCGTTGACATAAGATTCGTATCAAGATACGCAGCCTTGTCTGTCATATAAAAATCCTCAACAACGACATTCAAATTGCGCGAATCGTGTGCACCATAACCGACGACAACATACATTTCTTCTCCGGAAATATACGACATCGCAAACGAATGTTGTTTCCTTTCTTCAATCAGCTTTTTTAATTCCTTTGGAATCATATCTTCCCTGCATACTTCATATTCAATTTTCCCAATCGGTTCTTCTTTCTTTTCTCCGCATCCTGTTAAGAAGAAACAGGACATCAAAAAAAGCAGCATCCAAAGGAACACTGCTTTTTGATTCATCCATTCTAATCGACTCATTTTACCACCCTGACGATTCATCTTGCTATAAATATATGTCAGGATTTTAAGTATATACCAAAAGGAATGGGATATATCGGTTGTCTACTCTATATTAAGGTCTTCCGAAAGGAATCTCAATGTAAATTTTGTAAGCTTAAGTCCATTCCCGCCAACATTTATTCGGTACAGACTTTGCTTTCCAAAACCTAAACATTTACGTCTGACTGTCACAAGCTTTCCTCCGGTTCCATTAAAGGTAAAGGTTCCAACCGGTGTTCCCATAACAAACAAGCTGCATGGAATCTGCGCCACTTCATCGACTTCTGCCGAGCCTGTCAGGGTTACTTCAAACGTACCAATCTTTGAAAGCTGAATTGGGATTACGTAGTTCGTCCCCTTCTTTGACTCTTTGTATGACAAATCATATTCCAAATATTCATCCATAGGGATATATGTAAGATTGCGCATATCATCTGCATTCTCTTCCTGTGGACGACCTTCCAGCACAACCGGAAGCTCTGTCTTCATCAAACGGTCCATGGCTCGCGTCTGCATTACAAAGCTGCAAATGTTATGTGCGCAAATTCGAAGCCATTTCCGATACTCTGCATCTTCTTTTAACATACTCACACTGCGCTCACAAATATCGTTATTTGCCGCCTCTGTATTGACCATGAAAATATCGTTTTGTGCACGTGCCATAAGATAGTATCCATCTGCTGCCGACACGCGTTCCTCCTCATTAATGAAGGCCCACCAGTCGGTCATAACAACACCTTTAAATCCCCACTCCTCGCGGAGGATTTTCGTATTAAGTTCATAGCAAATCGCTGTTCTTGTACCATTTACACCCCCGTACGATGTCATAACTGCATCCGCATAACCACTTAAAACCGCCATCCGGTAGCCTTTTAAGTATATTTCACGGAGCGCACGTTCCGAAATAACCGAATCACCAAACCGCCTTGAAAACTCTTGATTATTGCCGCAAAAATGCTTCATAACGCCGGTTACATTCGCCTTCTTAAGGCCTTTTAGCATTGCGATTGCCGCCTTACCTGTCACAAGCGGGTCTTCTGAATAGTACTCAAAATTGCGTCCGTTCAACGGATGTCTTTGGATATTCATACCCGGTCCGAGCAGGCATTCAACATAATCCTCAGCCATCTCATAACCGGTAAAGCGATATAATTCTTCGATTAACTCATCATTAAAGGTACAGCCAATCATCAATCCATTCGGCAGACTAAAGGCCTTTGTTCCACAGTCCATTCGTATACCGGACGGACCATCGGCACAACAGACAGCCGGAATGCCAAACTCACGCAAATGCTTTGAAACACCACCAAATGCAGCCGCTGTTCCGGGTGTAACAAGCGCGCTGCTCATACCTTCCCCGCTCACAATACATGATAAATCATAATCGGATAACTGTCCGATAAATGTCGGCATATCAACCGTTCCTGCCTTAACATCCGCAAGTGTGTATTGACTCTCACCATTACCAACCGGCATATTCTCATAATAAGCATCCAATGCATAAACCGGGTGTTCACAAATACCTTCTTTTGAAAGAGGCACATCCTCCATTTTGATATCGTATCCGCCATCCCTTTCGACCGGCTTCATACGTGTAAATGGTTCACGTGGTGCATAACACTGCGACAATGTCTCTGTAACAACCGTATCATAAATCGTAAAATAGAGACGAAACTCTGCACGACGGACATCCGCACCTATATAAAGCTTATAGGTTCCGGCTTCAAGCAAAAAGCTGTAAATGTGTCCGCTCGCGCCACTGTCATCGTATGTCGCAAAGCTCTTACAATCGATTTCGAATTGGAGCGTTTCCTCTTGACCCGGCTGCAACAGCGATGTTTTTTTGTATGCAATCAACTCTCTTGCCGGCCTTCCGAGCATCCCCTGCGGTGCCTCGATATAAATCTGGCAAACCTCCTTGCCCGCAACCGGGCCTGTATTTGTCACGGTAACCTCAGCTAAAATCTTTAAATTTTCCTCGTCAAAACAGCATTTCTTTACGTCCTGACGAAAGCTTGTGTAAGAAAGACCATATCCGAACGGATAACGGACCTTTTCCTTTGCAAAGGTTTCAAAATATCGATAACCAACATAAATATCTTCTTTGTAGAAATTGCGTTTGCGATCTCCGAAATATGGATATGCCGGATAATCCTCTATCTTGTAAGCAATCGTGTCGGATAACTTTCCGGATGGACTAACCTTACCTGTCAAAACATCCGCAATACCATCCCCACCAATCATTCCGCCCTGCCAGCCATACAAAACAGCATCAGGCTTGTATCGGTCAACAAAAGACATATCGACAAGTCCGCCAACATTTAAAAGCACTACCATCTTATCAAATCCGGCGCGAACCTTTGCAAGCATTGCTTCTTCAATTGCAGTCAGGCGATATGAACCTTCCGTATCTTCCATATCGCGATCCTCGCCTGCTGTTCGCCCGATAATGACAAGCGCAACATCAGATTTGGCACTTGCTTCCGAAACGATTTTGTCTGTAAGCTCCATTTCGACCTGTGACCAAGGTTCCTTACCCCAGCCAAAGCCCTCATCATATGGATGCTCCTGATCCCATGCCTTGTAAATCTGGTGCAATTCTTCATTAATTGTAACAACCCCACTATTTACAAGACCTTCCGGAATATCAATTACATGGTCAACATTTACCATTCCCCCGGAACCGACACCACTCTTGTAATAATGATCCTGAATTCTACCAAAAACAGATACGCAGCTCCCCTTTGGAAACGGCAGAGCTTTCCCGTTATTTTCTAATAAAACAATTCCTTCCGTAATGACTTCTCTTGCCTTTTTTTCGTAATCAGACCATTGTAAAATAATTTTTTCTTCCATTATGTACTCCTTATGTGTGGAATGAAAATCCCCAAGGATACAATAACCCCTTCTCATTCACCGTCATTTGCGTCATTAACAGTTACCAGCATAATACCTCATGACCGTTTTCTGTCACAAGAACCATAATCTCCCACTGTGCCGATGGAAGACCATCTTCCGTATAAACTTCCCAATCATTTTCTTCATCAATAAAAATGCCAACCTTACCCATGTTTACCATTGGCTCAATTGTAAAAATCATCCCGGGTGCCATGACCATATCCGTTCCACGTTTTGTATTATAACCTACCCACGGATCCTCATGGAATTTAAGGCCGACACCATGACCGACGATCTCACGAACAACGGTGTAGCCATTTG
>CALYVE010000118.1 GCA_945492935.1 uncultured Lachnospiraceae bacterium | reverse complement strand
ACCGTATCAAAAGAAACATTACAGATGATGAACAAATTAAAAGAAGAATTATCAGAACAAGAAAAACAGGAGATTCTTGCGAACATGAAGAAAAATCTCGAAGGTCTGGTTGGAAAAGTACCCGGTCTGACACGCATGAATATCGTAATTCATCCGCTTGCATCATCCAATGCTGAGGTCATGCTGGACAGCGATTTAGAAAGCGCAGAAGCATTAAAGGGGTATCAGACGCATCCGGATCACGTACACGTGGCGAATACATATGTGAGACCGTTTACAGATGTTCGTATGTGTATGGATTATGAAGTATAAATTTCTTTTAAATCAGAAAGAATTGCTTCATCTGCAATTCTTTTGATTGCACTGCCGGCAGGGCCCCGCGCCACAAGGCCGCGGTATACAAGCAAAAAATGGCGACTTTACATAATATAAAGTCGCCATTTTGCATTCGTCAAAGAAAATCATGAATGTTTCGGCAGTCATGTTTTTCGTAATGAAAACTAAAGCTTATTAATATATTCATCCACTTTTGTTTCAAGAATGGAGAATGGACATGGACCTGCATCAAGCAATACCTTATGGAATGCGATTTCATCAAATTTATCACCGAGTGCTGTCTGGGCCTTGTCTCTTAATTCCTCGAATTCGAGCCATCCGATAACATATGCCTGATAGTTGGCAGGTTCTGCAACAACATAGTTGATAATATCTTCCGCAACGGATTTGTCGAAACCGGATTGCTCTAAGTAGTTTTCTACTTCTGTCTTATTCCATCCCTCGTAGTTTACACCAAGATCAATTCGTGCCTGCAAAATCAAACCAAGTTCAGAGTTTAATCGGCATAAATCACCATATACCTCATGTGTATAGTCAGGATAAAGAGAATAACTCATAAACTGCATATAGGTTGCCCATCCTTCGGTATAACCCATATGTCCCATAATTGCACGATATGGGGAAGGATTCGTCTGCAAGTAGTAATTACGCTGGTACATATGTCCCGGAATACCTTCGTGACAAAGTGTGCTCCACAAATCGTTTCCTACATCCTCTGTAATATTAAGACGAATCGCATTTTCTTTGTAATTGTCGATTGGAGCAAGCATATAAAATGCCGGGCTTACAATGTCCTGAAGAGATTCGTGAACATTTGAGATGTTATATTCAAAACGCGGCAATGTCGGAACAATGGACTTAAACTCTTCCTCGAAATATCGAAGTGTTTCGTCCGGATCAATGTCCTTATAAAGATTATCGTATTCCTCAAAAAATTCTGTATATTCTGTATAATGAGCGATTGCTGTTGTCTGGAGTTCGCCCATGTATTTGTTCATATATTTGTCGAGAAGCTCAATTGCCTGCTCCGGTGTACGGCTTGTTCCGGTCTGGTTATTGAGAAGGTATGTGTAATAGTTTTTACCGTTTTCAAGGTAGCACAGACCAAGCTCGTTTTTGCCGTTTGCCTTGTTTTCAGTAAAGAAGGAAATTATTTTCTCGTAACTTGGAATAATCTGATTCATTACGATATCGTAATTTTGATCTTTGTATTCGCTGATAGTTTCGTCGTCAAGTCCTTCGACTGCTTCGATTTTTGCATTAAAGGTTTCAATCAGAAGGTTATGCTCCGGATCAGCGATGAATTCGTTACACTGACGGATTACTTCATTGGCACTGTGGCGATTCATGAATAACCCTTTTTCAATACGAATCTGCTCAAAGGCAAGGGCATTATCAATGCATGCCGGAAGCTGCCCAAGGAGTTCAAGATACATTGGAATGTCATCTGCACTACGAAACGTATATTCCGAGTAATTGATTGGCATATTTGAATGAATACCGCTTGTGTATGCAAACGGCTCTTGCAAATAGTAGTAATCATAATATGCATCACTGGCATCGACAGCATATTTGTAAACGCTGTAATCAAACTTCTGCTTAGATGTTAACAGGCTAAAATCAAAGCTGTCAAATTCAGCTTTGTCTTCTTTTGTCTCGGCACGTTCTGCGGCAATTTCCTCGTCTGTCAGACAGTAGGCATCCCCAAGTGTTGCAACATCTGCCGAAATATCATAATTTTCAGGATGAACTAAATAGTAATGAAGGGACATGGAATCATTAGAAATCGCATCCCGAAAGGATTCCATTACATATTCATCAAAACGTTCCTGCTCAGCAATCGCTTCCGGTGAGGTCAAATCGACCGATGCATCCTCGGTTGTTGCTTCCGTGTCAGGTGCTGCTGTTGTTTCTGTAGGAACTACAATTGCCGGTGTATCTTCGGTTTTGCTGGTGTTCTTCTTACAGCCGGCGAGAGAAAACAACATTACAAAGATTAACATTGCAGCTGTGCAGCTTCTTTTTTTTCTTGTAAAAAACATATATTTCTCCTCCTAAATAACGTTCACGCAAAGTGACATAGTTGTTATTATATCCAAAGCATAAATAAAAATCAATTATTATGTAGAAATCGTTTCCATCTGACAATTTTCCAAATGGCAACACGTCAAAAAACCACCAAAGCCCCGCGCCACAAGGCCACGGCAGACAATAACGAACGGGCTGCCACATGTGACAGCCCGTTTATCACTTTACGTATGTAACCATTTATTCTTCTTTTGTATCGATGTATTTGTTGAGTGTCTCAACGACTGTATTAAGGTTGTATGGCTTCGCAATGTAGTCATCCAGCTTATTCTCAAGAATACGCTCCTTGTCACCAAACATTGCACGTGCAGTAACAGCGATAATCGGAAGTCTCTTGCGTTTTTCTTTACGCTCAATCTCACGAATCTCCTGTGTTGCAGCAATACCATCCATAACCGGCATCTGAACATCAAACAGAGCTGCATCATAATGCTTCTGTTTGAAAAGTTCAATTGCCTTCTCACCATTCTCAGCAATATCATAGGAGAATCCGGCCATACCGAGTAATTTGCCAATTACCTGCTGATTTACCGGCTCATCCTCGGCTACAAGGATTCTTGCCTTGCTCTTAGCATTCATCGTGAATACTGCAGCTGTCTCCTGCTGTTTCTTTTCTTCCTCACGCTGTGCATCAATTTCTGCGGCCTTAACAATCTTCATCGGTACCTCAGCGATAAAGGTTGAACCAATGCCCTCCTTACTCTGAACAGTAATTGTACCGCCCATAAGCTCGGCAATCTGCTTTGAAATAACAAGTCCGAGTCCTGATCCGCCATACTTACGTGTATCACTCGCATCAACCTGAGAGAAACGAACAAACAGCTTATCCATATCCTTCTCAGAAATACCGATTCCCGAATCAGCGACCGCAATACGTATATTAATCGTTTCTTTGTCTAAATCAATTGCTGCAATCTTAACACGTACACTGCCCTCTGATGTAAATTTTAATGCGTTCGAAAGCAAACAGTTAAGAATCTGCTGAACTCTTTGTCCATCGCCCTTAACAAGCTTTGGAATATTATTACCAAATACACAATCAAGAGCAAGTCCCTTGTTTGTTGCAAGTGGTACCTGCGCTGCAACCGTCTCCTCGATTGCGCTCTTAACATCAAATATTTCTTCTTTGAGGTTGTACTTACCGGCTTCAAGCTTACTGATATCAAGAATATCATTAATTAATCGTAACAAGGTGTCTGCACAGTTTTTGGCAGTACACAGGTTATCTCTGTAATCTGCCTGCAAATCTTCAGCCATGAGTGTAAGCTGAAGCATACCTAAAATACCATTGATCGGTGTACGAATCTCATGACTCATATTTGCAAGGAACTCAGCCTGTGTCTTGTATGCGGCATTTGCGTCTTCAATTGCCTTGGAAAGCTTGTTCTCGGTTTCCTTCTGATCCGTAATATCAATTACAACCATGTTAATGTAGTCAGCCTCTGACTTGTACATAACCGTGTTAAACACTTTGCCAAGGTTCTCCATGGTAATCTCAACATCCATGAAGTCGCCTTCTTTTGTGCCGGATGTATTATATGCTTTGAACCAGGCATTAATATCCTGTAACACTTCAATCTTACTTTCACCCAGAATTTTATTCTCGTAATCTGTAGCATCAAGATTAAAATAATTACCGAACTTTTCGTTTGCATCCTCTATACAGTATCCGCTTACATTACCGATCGAATCAATAATAATTTTTGCCTGTGCAAAACCAATCGGCAGATTCATGAAGAGCTTCTTGTATTTGTCAATCTTTGAGTGACCGGTAATTTCAGATCCACAAAGAATAAAAATCGCTCCGCCTGTAATTGCTGCAGAAAGAATGCCGATAACAATACCGGAACCAACACTTCCGAATATTGCTCCGATAATAATCCCGAGTACAAGCTCAATCGCTCCTGCGAGGATCATAATCTTCTGCCAGCCTAATTCCTTTAATCGTTCCATGCTAAATACACCCCTATCTTATATTTTTGCCTCTGCATACGAAAAGGCCCAATAACAAAATATTATATTTCATTCTACTATATATTCTCCACTCGGTCAATCCGATTTTCGTTAGATTTTACTAATTCTTTCCTGTCATTTTGTTTATTTATAATAGAAATGCTACCAAGCAAAAGCATCCATGAAACAATTGTCGCAATGAATCCGATCCAAAATCCCTTCGGAACATACCGGAAAACAACCTCATGTTCACCCGGTTCCATTTCAACGCCAATAAAGGCTTCTCCAATCGTTGTAATATCCGTCTTCTTTCCATCGACATAAACCGTCCAGCCTGCTTCATACGGAATTGAGGTAAAAAGCATTTGCTTTTCCGGAACATTAACAGTTCCCTTCACATAACCGTCCGAATACTCTGTTACAGTAAGCATATTCTTCTTTAAATCCTCATATACCGACTTGTATGCCTCCTCGTCATAGGTCGCAATATAGATGGAAGCATTTTTTGTATTGCCATTTGCAACCATGCCTTTATATTGATATTCGATTGTAACACTGTCTCCAACCTTCAAATCTCCAAGATGGAAAATCTGAATCTGATAGCGGTCATTTGTAAGCAGCTCACCATTTACATAGAATGCAATTTTGTTTACTTCATTGCCGCGACAATTCACATAATAATCCCCGTCTTTATAAACATCAAAGTTTGTAATTACCTTTATCTCCCCATCCTGTTGCGGTGTATAGCTAATAGAATTTCCAAATACAGAGGTCGTACAGCCCTCTCCGTAGGTTGTGAAGTCCGGAACCATTGGCTGGAAGAATGAAACACCGCCCGTCATATAATATGCGAGTGAATTCTGTACATCAAGCGGCAAATAAGTATCACGATCCCACTGCTTTATTCTCTCATCTACACAAAAGCCGAGGGAAAGAGGATATGGATTTTCATATATCTCTACATCTCCAACCGCACCAACATATTCAAAATCAAAATTATAAAAATCTCCCGGTCTGCGCAATACATATTTCACGTTAAGCATCGAATTCGTAAACGGCGTCGAACCCATGTATAAAAACTCATTTGCACCCGTGTAAAATCCAAGCCTTCCCATTGTTGTCACAAGCTCGCCCCGAACGGTAGAACCAAAAATACTAATACTCGGCATGTTGTGCCAGCTTGCCTCATCTAACACTTTGGAATCCACAAGCTCCACTCTGTAAAAGCCATCTTCCTTCTTTCTGTTTTGTTCCAAATAGGTGTTTGCATCTGTTATTGCTTCTGCCGTTTCATAGTTGCCGCCATAGTTTGCATAGCCGATATAGTCATAGCCATTAATTGCTGCCGCAAGAGTCTCCACACACATAACCACAGCAAAGACAATGTAATACGGACGCTTCGGAAGCTTTTCAATTGTACCGAACATACAAAGAATCACATACAAAACGAGTACCAAAGCAGATGATACGACAACTACTCGGGACATATAAACGTTTTTCTGGCAAAGGAACAGAAACAGAAAGCTTAAAAATCCACTCACCAAAACTCCTGTCTGCGGTATATTTTTGATATTTCGCAAAACATCATATGCCATTACGAGCACAATGAAAATAAACAGAAAAGAAAAACGGTTTGGTATACCATACTGATTATGCATACCATGCCATATATAGTTTAGATTTTCAGCATTGAAGCTGATCATCAAAAATGCCAGAATACTTAATTTGGATAATTTTTCGTATATCGAA
>CALYVE010000117.1 GCA_945492935.1 uncultured Lachnospiraceae bacterium | reverse complement strand
ACCTGTAACGATCAGCAGACCGCCGCTGACAAAGAGAAGTGCAATCCCCAATACAATGTGACTGTTATCTCCGGTCTGCGGAGAATTCGTATTACTCTCTACGGTTTGCGGAGGATTTGTATTCTTATCTACTACTGTTTTTGCTTTTACGGTAAATGTAGTAGTCGCAGTACCACTTGTCGATACAATACCGATTGTATGCTCGCCGGTTGAAAGCGCCCCAACATAGTCAGCATTTACGATCACAATCGTACTGCCTTCCTTGACGGTATAATTCGCAGCATCAAGGGTTTTACCATCAAGCTCAACCCGGATAAAATCCCCAAACGCCGCATTGGAACGGAAGGTAAGCTCTTTTGCTTCTCCCTCTGTTACGCTCTGACCTTTTCCCTCAATGATTTCAGGCGGGAGCTTTGCAATTACCGTGTCAGCAAGCTCAATGCTGTTCTTACCGTCCTTGTCGGAGAAGTATTTTCCGCAA
Organism: uncultured Lachnospiraceae bacterium; assembly: GCA_945492935.1. Lineage (GTDB taxonomy): Bacteria > Bacillota > Clostridia > Lachnospirales > Lachnospiraceae > Coprococcus_C. The sequence goes on along the minus strand of CALYVE010000117.1, from coordinate 5,654 downwards.
TCCTTGCAATGCCAATACTCCTTGTTTCCGGTTTCGGTAGCAGTCGCAGCCTTTGCAGGGATATTTTCAAGATTATGCTTTAAGCTGTCAAGCTCGCCGTACTCTTTGCTGCAGTATTCGCAGACTGCCTTGCTTGTGCAGGTAGCCTCGCCGCCGCTATGCCCGGACAATTTCGCACCACATATGTCGCAAATGTGGTCTTTGTTATCGTCCTTATGCTCGCAGACATAATTACAATCAGAGCATACACCGTTGTTCCACGTATGATTTTCATAATCGACTACAACTGCATTACAGCAATCATAATACTGCTTGTGTTTTGTTTCGGTTGTAATCCATACCTTTGAGCCTGTATGCTTTGAGCTGTCAAGCTCACCGTACTCTGTTTTACAGATTCCACAAGTTGCTTTAGTCAGACAGGTAGCTTGACCGCCTGCACAGGTATGTGCGGAAATCTTCCCTAATAATCCTTCTTCAGCGGCAACAACGGGATAACCGCAAATCTCCGCCGGTATAGCAACAGAGGTCTTGTCTGTTCCTAAATCTATCCCGATAAGCGAAACCTCACCCTTAGCTTCATCAAGACGATATTTTATCTTTGATGTTCCATCCGGAATTGCTACAGTGCCAATGCCTGATACTTTATCCGACAGAAATATGCTTTCAAGATTATTGCACAAAGAAAAAGTTCTATCCTTAATGACTGTAACATTGTTTGAGATAATAATGCTTTTAAGGCTTGAGCAGTACATAAAAGCTTGTTCCCCAATCGATGTGACGCTATTCGGAATATTTATGCTTTCGAGACCTCTGCAAGAAGCAAAAGCTTCTACTCCAATGGATTGAAGCTTTGAATCCACTCCGAATGTAACACTTTTAAGGCTATGGCCAAAACGAAAAGCATTATCTCTAATAGATGTAACGCTGTCCGGAATACTATATGAGGCGCTAGTGTTTCCAGCTGGATATTGTATCAATTCAGTTATATCTTTATTGAACAGCACACCATCTACTGAGGAATAATTAGAATTATTTGGATCAACTGTAATGCTTGTAAGGCTACCGCAGCCAAGAAAAACATTACTTCCAATCGATGTGACGCTACTTGGAATAATTATTCTTTCAATTTTGCAATTATGAAAAGCATATCTTCCAATCGATGTAACACTGCTTGGAATCGTTATTCTTGTAAGGCCGCTGTCTCTAAAAGCACCATCTCCAATGGATTGAAGCTGGGAATCTGCTCCGAATATAATACTTTCAAGGCTATGGCATTCAAAAAAAGCGTCATTCCCAATCGATGTGACGCTACTTGGGATAGTTATGCTACTAAGGTTTCTACATTCGTAAAAAGCACGCTGTCCGATAGCCGTAACAGGCTTTGATTCAATCGTCCCCGGGATACTAATCTCGGTAGCTGAACCGCTATAATCGGTAATGGTTACTTCGTTGTCGGAGATGGTATATGTCAAACCTTCGGGTACCGCAAGAGATAACTCAAGGGTGCTTTCTTTCTGAATATTATAATCAGCCACTGTACGACCATTTTCCAGAACTACACCGGCAAACATTAAAGTCTGTTGCGCCTCAGGATATCCGGTTTGGTTTTTTATCTTTTCCTTAACATTATCAATGCTATCACCGGATTCAACTTCAAGCGTCAATGTAGTCTCTCCGGTAATACTCAAATCCACATAGATTTCCATAGCTTTTGCGGAAATCGGCGCAAGCATAAGTACCATGCAAATGCTAAGTATTATGGTAAATATTCTTTTTTTCATTGAATCTGCCTCCCTTATTATATTTTTTAGTTTCACTTACTTTGTAACAGCACCCGACCTTGCTTTCGGGTTGTATTTCATAACAAAGAGTTCCAAACTTTCTTTTAATATATCTATCTGTGACTTCAGATAGAACGCATCCTCAAATAGTGCATAATGTACGCAGGATCTGACCAGAATGAATATCAGAGGCGTCAGTTTTTTGTAGGGAATACATTACCACTTACCATTCATCATCCCCATCACCAAAATCATCGTCACTGTCGAAATCATCTCCATCATCGAAGGCGTCTTCTTCCCCTTCCTCTTCCTCTTCCTCTTCCTCATCTTCATAATCATTTCCATCATAATTCTCAGAGTCACCGAAAAGAAGCTCGTGCTCTTTCCTACTACTGCAAAGCATCTCCTCGCCCATCATAAACTCTGCGCCGTCAACTTCTCCATCACGATTAAAATCCATCCAATCCATAGCGTTACCCTCCTTAAATAAAACCAACTACGTTTTTCCTGTTTCCTATGAACCCATCATAAACAATCCATCTGTCATAAATATGTACTTGCAACCTACAAATACATCCTATGTTACTGTTCACACTCTACAAGTACATCTCCTGCAGCCTTTTTATCTCGCTCTTCATCATGTTAACCGTACTCTCCGGAGCAACAATCTTTATTCCCGGTATAGCCATAATCCAGCCGAGGAATATCTTGCTGACTGACACCCTAACCTTAACCGTAAAATGTTCCTTGTCGGTCTTGATGATAGGAATATCCGTACCAAATCTATCTATAATAACATTTGCCGTATGATTCTCACACAATAAAGTGACACTCTCCAAATCCCCGTCGAACATGCCGAAAAGCTTATTCGTATATTCCGACATTTTAATCTCAGAGAATGATTCTTTACCAAGACGCTTTTCATCCGTCGTTGACACATTCGTCATCTTGTCCACGCGAAAATGCTTTATCTTCATTTCTCTGTTGTCATAACCTATCAGGTAATATTTCTCATCATCCCAGCAGAGTGCCCAAGGACTCACACTGTAATATGTACCGTCGTGCTTAAGCTCCATCTTCTTATCTACCGTCCATGAGAAATACTGAAACTTAATCTGACACTCCTTGCACAATGCATCATGAATCGTATCCACGCTGTAATAAACTCTTTCGTTCATAGACTTTACGCGACCGTTTACATTGACCTGTCTGTGAAGCTGCTTTGCCTCATATTTGCTCGCAAAGTTTTCTATCTTCTTAATCAGTTCATCCGACTTCTTCTTAGTAATAAACTTCGCTGACTGCACCGCATCCACGAGCAGTTTAAGCTCCACCAGCTGAAAATCCCTGCTTGCTATCTTGTAATGATAACTTCTGTCATACTGGCTTCCGATGATGTCAAATCCAAACTGTCTCAGATTTTCGATATCATCATACAGGCTCTTTCGCTCAGCTGTTACATTGTACGACTTGAGTTTTTTTACAATTTCATTCAAGGTAATATCATGCGTCTCATCCGTTTCATCCAGAAGAATTTTCATCAGATACATGATTTTAAGCTTCTGGTTGCTTCTTGGTCCACGAACGATTTTCTTTTCTGTACCCTTTTGTAATGTCTCTGCTGATTTCTCCATAACCATATGCTCCTTCCCATACTTTTATCCGGTAACCACATGGTTATATTTTACACCAAAACGGCAAAATGTGATAGTTCAAAAAATAAGACTGCACTACAGTATTGCAGTGCAGTCGCAAAGAAAGCATTATCTTATTTCTATCCGATATTATTATCAACTGATTGCTTTTTCTTTTCGATTATACTTAACACTATGCCCGCAATCATCAAGGCAAATGCAATATACATAACCACAAACGCAATTCCTTTATCAAACGATCCCGGCACAACTCTTCTATCCGCAAAATCCCATTTCAAAAGCTCATATGCAACGATTGTTAGTATGTTTGACACAACCATGCCTACGATTTTGGTCTTCATGCATTTTATCAAATAGATAATTGCAAATAAAACAATCAATCCTAACATCAAAGGAACAAATATCTTATAGAACGTCTCACGTTGTTTGTCATTCCACATACCGGAGTCTGATTCTATATACAGCTTTATTTCATCCAATTGAAAGCCAAACTGATGATATAATCTGATTCTTTTTATCTGAAATAACCCCTGTTCATCGTATAACAAATGACCATACTTATTCACAGCAACCGGCTTAACAAGACCTTTTTGCTCATATCGCTGCACCATCCTCCTTGTTACAGCTCCTCTTTCACATATTTCTCGCAACGTAAATAACTCGTTCATGTTCTACCCCCTTTGAACTTATGACTGCTCCTAAGGTGCAGTCAAATATTTTTTTGATTACCCATCTGCAATCATCAAAGGGCTTGTAATTTTCGCGAATCACACAAAAAAAGATCGTGCAAAACTGCACGACCTTTTTGGGGTTTGCTTATTATTCCATCATCGATATTTTAACATTTCCACCATCAATCACAAGAATATTTCCATCCGATAAATATGTTGAAAATGACTCATCTTTTCCTATCCATGCGCTAGCTTTCGAATTAGCATCTATCGCATCCCGTTCCTCCCCAACCGAAAATCTTTTCGTTGTATGATACGCAGTATATGTACCTGCAGATTCAAACAACAATAAATCGGTCGAGTAACCATTTGTTTCGACACAATCAAATATCTTCTCTCTGCTTCATCTTGCAGCACCCGGCAGCCGGACATCCGATACATCTGGTGCCTTTCTTTTTTTCCTTCCGTATGTAAAGAACCGCTGCACCCACTACTACAAGCAGGATTCCGATTATAATCACATTTTCCATTGCAGCTCCTTTCTGACTTCCGTCTGTATAACAGTGAAACTTATCCTACCTTTTTTAATTCATACTCGGCAGCAAACTGCTTGTTATTTTTATAAATAAATCCGACTACAACAGCAACCATAGCAAGCACAGCGATCAGTCCCGGAACAAATCCGCTGCCTAACTTACCTGTCGTAATCAGTGTGCCGACCTGATATACGAGAAAAGCAACTGTATAGCCTGTTCCTAACTGAAGAGCAATGCCTCCCCATAACCACTTTTTGCTCTGCATTTCTGAATTCATGGCTCCAAGCGCTGCAAAACAAGGCGGTGTGTACAGGTTAAACATCAGGAAAGCAAGAGCTGCCACCTTCGTGATTGCCATTGCAGACGCTACCACATTACCGTCACCAACAAGTGCAAGCTCCTCTGTATCGATAAAGGCACTTAATCCATAGCAAACCGCAAGTGTACCCACCACATTTTCCTTTGCAATAAATCCGGTTACCGCCGCAGCTGCAAGCTGCCATGCTGTTACACCAACGATTGGCACCAAAATGACAGCAATCGGAGAAGCGATTGATGCGAGGATAGAATTGCTCTCCATTCCCTCTTCCACCACCTTAAGATGCCAGTCAAAGGACTGCATAATCTGTACGATCGTATTACATACAAGAATAATGGTTCCCGCCTTGATAATGTACGCCTTGCCTCTTGAAAGCATGGAAACCACAGCTCTTTTAAGGCTCGGAAGCTTATACTCAGGCATTTCAATAATGAAGAAGGATTTTCTGTATTTAAATCCTGTAATCGCTTTTATCAATAATGCTCCAAGGAGAATCAATACAATACCAACAATGTACATAAGCGGCCCGACCCAAGGTGTATCCGGAAAAAATGCACCTACAAACAATGCAATAACAGGCAGCTTCGCACCACAAGGCATAAACGGTGTCAGCATTGCTGTTGCTCTTCTTTCTCTTTCATTGCGGATGGTTCGGCATGCCATAATACCCGGAATGGCACATCCGGTACCGA
>CALYVE010000116.1 GCA_945492935.1 uncultured Lachnospiraceae bacterium | reverse complement strand
TTATATATTGGCTTTGCGAGTCTCATACCCCATTTGAGGTCCTCTGCCCTGACAAATATCATTTTGGTTCCCCTCCTTTAAGATTTCAAAATATACACAAAAATTTTAACATATTTCCTGCAACAATTCAACGAAAATGCTATATTTTCTCTATTTTTTCTAATTTATACAAACTCCTGACTTTCATCGAGTTTTTTTTCTATGCTTGTCTGCGGACTGAAGCATTCCTGATATGCCTTTGCGTATTTTTTATTTGCAAAAACATTTTCGGCATATTCCTCTATGAGCGAGATCGCCAGTTTTTTTGCTTTACAATATAGACGAAACAACTCCTTGTTAGTATCGGCACATTTTTTATTTTCTTTATATTTCATTATCATTCCGTTTCGTTTTTTGTAATTAAACGATACGACAAGACCAAAATAGATAATTACACGATGAAATACAGTTGGTGCAACGTAAAAGTTACACCATTTACGCATACGACGCACGCTTCGCAACACTGTAACCGAATCCGTCTCCGGTGAAACGTGTGCGATTGCATCTGCATACTCCTTCTTTGAGACTAGTGTATTCCCCGGACAATACGAAAACGGATTCCTGCCATCCATAAGCATAAGCATGCGATCAAACTCTGACTCCATAAGGTTATGCGCCAGATCCGTTGTATCACGCGTGTGATTTACAAATCCATGGCAATAGCCATCCAACGCAAAATGACAAATCACACCATACATATAAACAAGCGATTTTTGGGATGCAGTCATTTTTTCCTTCATCGTCTTTTTATTTTTCGTATCCTTTTGCATAACTGTCGCTGCATACTGCATCAAATCAAGACACGGATTTGCATGTTCTCTTGAGCAAAGTTTATTTCGTTTGTCATTCAAAAGCGCATGATAAAACGAATAGATATCCGGTCCGTGAACACCGATATTAAAAATGTCAATATTTTCCTCAATCGCCTGTCTTATTACCGGCGAAAGCTCCATTAACACTTCCTGACCAAATCGATAATGTGCATAAGTATTTGGCATATTTCCCCCTAAAATAAAGCTGCCCGAAGAGCAACGCTTCAAGCAGCTTTTACATTTTTATTTTGAAATAGAATTTGTTCTGTTTAATGCACTGATTAATGCCGAAACGGAAGCATCGATAATATCCGTTCTGATACCTGCTCCCCAGCAAATCTTTGGATTTCCTTCCACCTCAATACCTACATAAGCACATGCCTGCGAATTCGAACCAAGCTGTAACGAATGCTCCTCATAGCTTATTAATGAGAACTTGATATCAAAGTGCTTCATAATTGCATTGCTCACAGCATCAAGTCTTCCGTTGCCATGACCATGATAAACCTTTTCCGTATCATTAACGGTAATCGTGATTTCTGTATCGATACCATCCTTTTGAACAAAATGAACTTCCTTTAACTCAATCGGACTGCTGCAGTTCACATATACCTTCTGGAAAATATCAAGAACCTCCTTTGGTGAAAGTTCTTTGTGCTGCTCATCGGAAACGCCTTTCACTGTATAACCTAAATCCTCGCGCATCTTTGCCGGTAAGTCAAAGCCATACTTCTGCTCAAGAATAAATCCGATACCGCCCTTACCCGACTGGCTATTGATACGAATAACATCTCCGTCATATTTACGTCCGATATCTTCCGGGTTAAGTGGTAAGTAAGGAACCGTCCACATATTGTCCGGATCCTCCTCGCGGCATTTCATACCCTTGGCGATTGCGTCCTGATGTGAACCCGAAAATGCTGCAAATACCAATGCGCCTGTATATGGTGAACGCTCGTACACATGCATTCTTGTAAGTCTTTCATATACTTCTGTAATTCGAGGAATGTCTGTGAAATCAAGCTCCGGATCAACACCGTGTGTAAACATATTCATGGCAAGTGTGATAATATCAACATTTCCGGTACGCTCACCATTGCCAAACAACGTTCCCTCAATACGGTCCGCACCTGCAAGTAAACCAAGCTCAGCATCTGCAACACCACAACCTCTGTCGTTGTGCGGATGTAAAGAGAGAATCACATTCTCACGGTTATGCATGTTGTTACTCATATACTCAATCTGACTGGCATAAACATGTGGGAGTGACATTTCAACCGTTGCAGGTAAATTAATAATGACCTTACGCTCCGGAGTAGGTTTCCACTCATCAATGACCGCATTACAAACCTCCAACGCATAATCAATCTCTGTGCCGGTAAAGCTCTCCGGTGAATACTCAAACTGATAATTCACATTGTACTGCGCTGCTAAATCATTTAATAACTTTGCACCGTCGGTTGCTATCTTTAAAATCTCTTCTTTTGACTTTTTGAACACCTGCGTTCTCTGTGCATATGATGTTGAATTGTACAAATGTACAACTGCATTCTTTGCACCGGAAACCGCCTCAAAGGTTTTCTTGATAATGTGTTCGCGTGCCTGAGTTAAAACCTGAATTGTCACATCATCCGGAATTAAGTTTTCCTCAATCAATGTACGGCAAAACTTATACTCTGTCTCAGATGCTGCCGGGAAACCAACTTCGATTTCCTTAAATCCTACACGAACAAGTTCCTGAAAAAACTCAAGCTTTTCATCTAAACTCATCGGCACGATCAGTGCCTGATTGCCATCACGTAAGTCTACGCTACACCACGCCGGTGCCTTATCAATGTATTCCTTGTCAACCCAGCTTGTGCTTTTTACCGGTGGCATATAGTAACCACGCTTGTAATGTTCATAATTTTTCATACCCATTTCCTACCTTTCTTACACAAAATTTGTTTGTGCATCTGTGATTTATAGAAAGGGGGCTCACGCAAAAAAATAAACCTGAGTCTCCAATCAACTTAGAGACGCAAGTTCTTGCGCGGTACCACTCTAATTCATACAAACGTATGCTCTCTCACAGATACGAACCTCTCGGTCTTATATCCTCCTGCTATAACGGTCAGGCTCCGTCCATGTCTACTGATGATAAAATCACCGTTCAACCGGCTGCTCTGAGGCGAGTTCAAAACATCTTGGACACTGTCTCACACCAACCGACAGCTCTCTGAAGTCTTAAATGCTTCTACTATTCCTCTTCATCGCATTTAACTGTACCAAACATATCATAAGAATTCTTTTCTGTCAACTACCACATAAAAAAAAGCAAGAATTAAATACGAAATACAAGTGACAGGCAAAGGCTCATCTTGTATAATAAAATGGTAATATTTATCGAATTGTGGAGGTGCATCCTTATGAACTATAAAATCGTATTTCCGGAAGGAAAACGAAAAGCTATCACATTTAGCTATGACGACGGTCAGATTCACGACAGACGACTTGCCGCTCTTTTTGATCAATATGGTCTAAAAGCAACCTTTCATCTTAATTCAGGTACATTAGATACCCCCGGATTTATGACGAGCAAAGAGCTTAATACAGTATATGCAAATCATGAAATTGCATGCCACGGTGTGCAGCATCTATGGTCAAGACATCTTTCGAAGGAACAGATGGTAAATGAAATCTGGGAAGACCGAAAGGCGCTCGAAGCAAAGACCGGTCGTATTGTCAATGGCATGTCTTATGCATACGGTGAATATTCAGAGGCATTCATCGCTACTGCAAAAGCACTAGGCATCGTTTATTCCCGTACCGTAAATGCCATTCATGGTTTTAACTGTCCGGCGGACTTTATGGAATGGCATCCATCCGTTCACCACAATGATCTGTTTGCAGACGATCGCTTACTCAATCGTTTTCTTGATCCCGAAGATTATCTCGATATGCCGCTTCTATACATATGGGGACACAGCTTCGAATTCGAGCGTGAACAAACATGGGACAAGATGGAAGCTCTTTGCAAAAAGCTGTCCTTCCGTGATGATATTTGGTATACAACCAATATAGAGTATTATCGCTACATGCAGGCCGTTCGGGCACTGGAATCCAATACGGACGGAACAATGCTTTGCAACCATTCCAACACCCCGGTATGGATTTGCAAAGACGGCAAGCTGTCATCTATTTAACAGCTTACATCTTCGATTTGCCAGTCAATCGGTTCAACGCCATGTTCCATCAAAAATTGATTTGCTTTGCTAAAATGCTTACAACCCCAAAAGCCGCGATAAACCGATAACGGAGACGGATGTGGTGCTTTTAGAATCAAATGATTTGGGTTATTAAGCATAGCCGCCTTCTTCTGGGCAAAGCTTCCCCAAAGCAAAAATACAATCGGACGATTCTGCTCGTTAATAACACGAATTGCCGCATCCGTGAATTCTTCCCAGCCTTTTCCCTGGTGCGATGCAGCCTGATGTGCGCGTACGGTAAGCACGGAATTTAACATGAGCACTCCCTGCTTTGCCCATTTTACAAGGTAACCATTGTTTGGAATCTTACATCCAAGGTCATCATGAAGCTCCTTATAAATATTGACAAGCGATGGTGGAATTTCAACATCCGGGCGCACAGAAAAGCATAGTCCATGTGCCTGCCCTACATTATGATATGGATCCTGTCCGATAATGACACATTTCACATTAGAAAGCGGTGTCAGATGAAAAGCATTAAAGATGTCATCTCCCGGCGGAAACACCTCATGATTCTTGTATTCTTCTCTTACAAACAAAAACAGCTTGCGATAATAATCTTTTTTGTATTCGGGTGCCAACGCCGGCATCCAGTCATTTGAAATTGGTGGCATTTTTTGACCTCTCAATCGAATGATTTTGTCGTAATTATACGTATCTGACATTATAGCACATTTTTATATTTCGTGTCACTTCTACACAGAAAACTCACACATTTGAAAAATTGTCATAAAATGAATTATACGACTTGAAGTTCGAAAAGGAGGCTATCATTTTGGAACAATATAGATTTTACGGACGAAATCAGGGAATGCCTAACCGAAATATGTGCGGTTGTGAATCGAACCGAAAACAAGCTCCAAATCCGTGTGGCTGCGAGTCCGGCAAAATGCAGGCGTATAACACCTGTGGCTGCGAGTCCGGCAAAATGCAGGCGTTTAACACTTGTGGCTGCGAGTCCGGCAAAATGCAGGCTTATGATACCTGCGGTTGTGAGAGTTCTGTACACGAGATGAAAGAGCATACCTGTAAGGAAGAGCATTGCTGTCATATAAAACCAATCGGCATGGCATATGTTCCAATGCAGGCATGGGAGAAAATGTATGACCAAAAAACTGCTTTAGTTCAGGGTACAGCATTTCCGTCTCTTAACTTAATCTTTTGCGGTGTAAGGGGGAAAATGTGATGCAGCAAAAATCAAAGCATGAACTTATGAATTTGATTAACCAGTTTTCGTTTATGGTTGACGATATCGCATTGTATCTTGACACGCATCCTACGTGCCGGGATGGAATTGATGCCTACAAGCATTATAAAATGCTTCGCGAGGAAGCGATTTCCGATTACACATGCACATATGGACCAATCAGCAAATATAATGTAAATGTCGACAATTATTGGGACTGGGTAAATAAGCCTTGGCCATGGGAAGGAGCGTGTGATTGTTAAATGTGGGTATATGAAAAACGACTTCAGTGTCCTGTAAATATCAAAGAGACAAACGCGAAACTTGCACAGGCAATTATTAGTCAGTACGGAGGTCTTTACACGAAAGCTAATGGGTTCTTTATTCTTCTTATTATAATATGTCGTTTCTATTGTTTATGGCAAAACAGTTAACAATTCAATTAATCATTCCAAGAAGCTTTTTCCAAGTTAAGTTTCTTGCTGTGATAATTCCATCAGCTGTGCATCCGTTGGCTTTCTGATATGTCTTCACAGCATTCGCAGTATCAGTTCCATAGATTCCGTCTGCTCCTGATTTTCCACAATCATATCCTAACTGAATAAGCCTTTCCTGAATAACCTTTACAACACTATGTCTTCTGTTAAATAATCTCGATAATGTAGGTGTTTTACTGATTGTTTCTGTTCCTGCGATTCCATCAACCTTTGCTCCGATACATGATTGAACTCGTTTGATAAAATCTGTTTTATCATCTACCCTGCTTGAATTAGCATTGTCATTTGACTTTTCACTAAAATTCAAATAACATTCGCTCATATCAACCCTTCCACTGATGCCTGACACTGTTGC
>CALYVE010000115.1 GCA_945492935.1 uncultured Lachnospiraceae bacterium | reverse complement strand
GAATGACCATTGTCCAAAAGACTCTTGGCAATACAATTGGAAAGAAATGTTTTGCCAAGCCCCGTTTCACCATAAATCAAAATGTTTTTTATCGTTGCACCCGGTGTGCCGAAGCTTGCAACGAATTCCTTTGCGGATTTAACAATGTTTGTCATATTATCATAAGGAGAGTAAATCTTCCCCTGTGGAACAGCTTTGCTATAGTAGTCAAAGGAAAATGTGTCAAAGTTTTCCTGAGCAAGAACATTTTTGAGGTTGGACTGAATATAAAGAGAATCAATAATACGAGATAAAAAGCAGTGACAACGTTTCTCTTTGATATATCCGGTGTCCTTACAGTCCTTGCACTCGTAAATCGGATCCAGATAGTCCGACGGATAGCCGGCATTTATAAGAAGTTGTTTTTTTCTTTCAGTACGTATTCGGTTTTCCTGCTGAAGCTTTGTTGCAGTCTCCTGATCGTCTGCAATACGGGCTCTTGCCGCTGCAAGGTAAGAAAGCTTGCTTTCCTGTGCAAGCTGCTCAAGCGCAGGAACAGCCTTGAAAACTTCCTCTGTACGCTCTTGAAGACGCCGCTTGTTTGAAAGCCGCGTCTTGTCATATTCCTGCAAAATTTCTTCTATACGGAGTGTCTGTCCAATCATGACTGATTAACCTCTTGTAATAATAATTGCTCCATTTCATCTAACTGAGTATCTAAGCTTGTCTGGGCAAATGTATTAACGCCACCTTTGAGTACCTGCATATTTGAACGAGATGATTTCTTCTGATTTGCATAAAATTCTTTGTCCAGCCGTTCGATGTCAGCCATTGTCTTTACCCCGTTCTTGTGCCAGTTTTCGAGGATGCCGTTGATGTAGTTGAAATTGACAGAGTTTGGTCGCGCAGTGACACCACGCAGGCAGGCTTCCTCAATAATCTCCGGAGAAAAACGCATGTCCATGTTCCATGTCACAAAATAGCCATTTTCAACAGCTGTAGGAATTTCACGCTGAATTCCAAGGATCTTAAAGACTCTTTTTGCAATGCCTGACGTGAGATTGTAAAGCTCCTTTGCCTGTGCCTTCGTGCGGATGCCGTCCTTATACCAGGCAATCGCAACAGACTCCATATAACGGCTGTTCTTCTTATTCATTGTGACACAATACTCAATCAAATATTCAAAAAGATCAACATCGAAAGCTAAAGTGTCATATATGTAAAGTAATGTCTGCATGTCAGCAGGACTGATTGTCTTACCAAATAAGGCTTCGAATTCATGAACAATGTTTTCCCAGTTCGGGTCATTGAGTTTGCTATCGAGTGCAGCACGTGTCTGTCTTGGTTTTGCCGGAACTGTTAATACAACCGATTGTTGCGAAGCTGAAGTTGTAGCTGCCTGCTTTGCAGCGATTCCCGTTGTCAGCGCATTCACAACAGGTGACTGTGCAATCTCGCTTTCTTCCGTGACAGATGTCTGCAAAATAGAATCGATATCTCCGTCTGAGATCTGAGCAGACATCGGTGCTGATAAAGGTAATAATACGATACCGCATAGTTTACCTTTTCCATCATAGTTAAGACGCAAAACATCCTTCGATATCCAATATTTAATTGCTCTGCAAATATCCTTCTCGGTGAGGTTAAAGTGATCTGCAATCTTTGCAACTGTGATTGCCTGATTGATGCTCAGCAATCGTACAAGGTACAAATATACTTTAACAAATTCCCCGTTTGCTTCTGTCATATAGTAGTCAATGAAGAAGTTTGAAATGGAAGAATAAGTCTCACTGTTTGCAGTTGAAATCGTAATTGTTTGCATTGTAACCTATCCCCTTTTTTTCAAGTGCAAAATGAATTATAGCATAGGAAAATAGAATTACAAGCGAACGTTTTTTCGATAGGGTCAAATATACATTTTGTGGAAATTGTGGATAATGTGGATAGTCGGTTTCCATAATTATGAGCATGTTTATTATGCGTACAAAATGCGACATCCAAGTAAATGTTATGTAAACAAAAAACAACAAGGTCATCCGCATGCATTTATGCGAATAACCTTGTGGAAATTGTGGATAACTATTTTTTTAGAAGGTGTTCTCCAATGATATCAACATTTCCGGCGCCCATAGTTATCAACAAATCATTTTTTTTGCAATTTTTTTCAACAAAATTTTCTATTGACAAAAAGTCGCCTAAGTGCTTTGCGTTTCCGCCAAGCTTATTAATGCATTCCTCCAGATCTTTGGATGATATTTCGTGGTTGTCAATCTCTCTTGCGGCATAGATATCTGCAAGTAAAACATGATCACAGGCAGAAAGTGCTTCCGCAAACTCGTTGAGCAGAGCCTTTGTGCGCGAATATGTATGTGGCTGGAAAATGCACCATAATTCATTGTGAGGCGTGTTTTTTGCAGCTGCAAGGGTAGCTTTAATCTCGGTTGGGTGATGGGCATAGTCATCGAGGATGGATACGCCGTTTGCTGTTACACCTTTGTGTTCAAATCTGCGCTTTGCACTCGAGCATGCAAAAAGACCGGCAAGTATGTGCTTACGCTCAATGCCAAGAAAGTCACAGGCGGCAATCGTCGAAAGTGAATTTATGACATTGTGCATACCTGTTGAATGTAAAGAAACCATTTCCTGTTTTTTTCCGTCAACGACTAATGTATAGGTAGGATGTCCGAGTTCGTCAAATGTGACATCCGTGGCACTGTAGTTGTTTGTTGCATCTAAGCCAAAGGTAATTACCTTGCTTGTTACATTTGCGGTAATTGTATCGGTGTATGGCATATCACCGTTAATGACCAACAGACCGTTTGAAGGTGTTTTTTCAGCAAAAACACGGAAGGAATCAACGATATCATCAATTCCTGAGAAGAAATCCAAATGATCTGCGTCGACATTTAAAATGATACTTACATAAGGCATAAGGGAATGATAGCTGTTTGTATATTCACATGCCTCCGTTACAAAGTAGTCTGTGTGACCAACACGGATGTTGCCGCCAATAACATCGAGCATACCACCGATGGAAATCGTTGGGTCTTTGTCGGCTGCAAGCAGGATATGAGACATCATGGAAGTGGTCGTCGTCTTGCCGTGTGTACCGCTTACCGCAACACCGTATTTGTAATTGTTCATAATCTGACCAAGAAGCTGGGCACGTGTGAGCATCGGAAGACCGAGCCGCTTAGCCTCAACAAACTCCGGATTGTTTTCACTGATTGCCGCTGTATAAACAACAAAATCAATGTCACTTGTTATGTTTTCTGTCACCTGACCAATATATATTGTAGCTCCAAGCTCGCGGAGTGTGTTGACAATGTCGGACTCCTTCATGTCAGAGCCCAAAACCTGAAAATCTGCCTGTAATAATATTTCTGCAAGGCCACTCATACTAATGCCGCCAATACCCATAAAATAGGCTTTGCATGGTGCATGAAAATCCACCTGGTACATAATCACTATCACCTCGTAATGTTTTGTTATTTCATATGTAAAGAGTATAGCACAATTCATTGACATTACAACTATTTTATGCCAATATTATAGCAATGTTCGTTGTTATTAAATTTATAAAAAACAAGCGAGACGGAGACCAAGAGGGATGAATACAGAAATAAAAAAAACATATGATGTTGTAATTGTTGGAACCGGTGTGGCCGGACTCTTTTCGGCACTTTCCATTTCACCGGAGTACAGCATTTTAATGGTGTCAAAGGACAAGATTGAAAACAGTGATTCCTATCTTGCGCAGGGTGGAATTTGTACGCTGAAGGAACCATCGGATTTTGACAGCTTTATGGAAGACACACTTCGCGCAGGTCGCTACGAGAATCGGGAGGAGACGGTTCGTGTTATGATTGAGAACTCTCCTATGATAATGGAACGCCTCATCAAATACGGAGTCTTGTTTGACCAAAAGCTCGATGGTACATTTGAGTATACGCGTGAGGGTGCACATAGCACTTACCGTATTTTGCACCATAAGGATGTCACAGGCAAGGAGATTACAAACAAGCTTCTCAATCGTGTTCGTGAACAGGCAAATATTACTCTTTGCGAATACACACGTATGGTGGATCTTGTGATAAAGGATAACACATGCAGCGGTGTCGTGTTCGTGCGTGACAAAAAGGTATTTCAGGTTCATGCAAGTCGTGTCATTCTGGCAACCGGCGGCATTGGCGGATTGTTTGCACATTCCACGAATTTCAGGCATATAACCGGTGACAGCTTTGCCCTTGCACTTCGTCATCACATTGCGCTGGAAAATATTAATTACATTCAGATTCATCCGACGACGCTGTACGAGGAAAATGTCAACCGCAAATTCCTTATTTCCGAATCTGTTCGTGGGGAGGGTGCGATTTTGCTCAACAAGGCAGGTGAGCGTTTTGTTGACGAACTTTTACCGCGCGATGTTGTTTCGGAAGCAATTCGAAAGCAAATGAAGGAGGATGGACGACCTTATGTAATGCTCTCAATCAAGCATATGCCAAAGGACGAAATCATCCGAAGATTTCCTAATATATATAGACATTGTATGGAAGTTGGTTACGATCTCAGCAAGGAGGACATTCCGGTAACGCCGGCTCAACATTATTTGATGGGTGGAATTATGGCAGATACATACGGAAGAACTTCTGTCAAAGGGTTGTTTGCGGTTGGTGAAACTGCCTGTAATGGTGTTCATGGCGCAAACCGCCTTGCCAGCAATTCACTGCTTGAGAGTCTGGTTTTCTCTGAGCGAGCAGGTTGGATTATTACAGAAGAACTAAATAGCGGTGCTGATGGCAGCTGCTTTGCAGAGGCAGTGGAAGCACTCAGGGAAGCAGACAACAAATCACAAGCATCCGGGGATGTCAAGGTGGGTGTTGCTGCAGATATGGTAAATGTAGCAGAGATTCAATTAGATCAATATGCTGATATTGAGGCATGGGATGCGGCAAATCGCAAGCTTATTATGGATGAAATCAAGAGAAGGGATAGTGAATTTTATGATAAATGGTGTAACTCTTAAGGTTAATGCAGATACTTATATTTTGTCAGCTTTGCAGGAGGATATTACAGGGGAGGATGTGACGACGAATGCCATCATGCCGGAGCCAAAGGCAGGTCGTGCAGATTTGATTTGCAAACAGGATGGTGTAATATGCGGTCTTGATGTGTTTGCGCGTACGTTCTTTCTGCTCGATGAGAAATCACATTTTGAAACAACTGTAAAGGATGGCGATTTTGTTAAGAAGGGACAGGTGATTGGTGTTATCTATGGTAACATCCATGCACTTCTTACAGGTGAGCGTACGGCACTGAATTATTTACAACGTATGAGTGGTATTGCAACCTTTACACGCAGCCTTGCAGATGAGCTTGAAGGTACAAATACAACTTTGCTTGATACGCGCAAGACGACACCAAACATGCGTCTTTTTGAGAAGTATGCTGTTAAGATTGGCGGCGGTACAAATCATCGTTACAATCTGACAGATGGTGTGTTGATTAAAGATAACCATATAGGAGCGGCCGGAAGTATCACAAAGGCTGTACAGCTTGCAAAGGCTTATGCTCCGTTTGTTCGAAAGATTGAAGTTGAGGTTGAGACATTAGAACAAACGGATGAGGCGCTTGCAGCGGGTGCGGACATCATTATGCTGGATAACATGGATAATGATACGATGCGCGAGGCGGTACGTCGTATTAACGGAAAGGCTCAGACGGAGTGTTCCGGCAATGTTACGAAGGAACGTTTGCGCGAGATTGCTGCGGTTGGTGTTGATTTTGTCTCAGTTGGCGCACTTACGCATTCGGCTCCGATTATGGATGTCAGTCTTAAGAATTTAGCACCAATCGAGTGATAGGAGCGAACGGTGCATGAATAAAGGGAAAAAGATTGCGCTTGCCATTGTGGTTGATATGCTGTTTCTTGTTGTCATTGTTCTGGCAGTATCTACAATCATTAAGGGCGCAGACAGTATTTGGAAAATCAATTTATCGAAGGCTGTCATTGTACTGCTTATTCCATGTATGTTTTTTATGACATACATGTCGGCGGCAGGAGACAAATATGATAAGATTCCGGACGAATTGCTCGATGAGGATGACGAAAAGGAAGCTTCGGATTCGGAAGAAAAATAAAGCAGGAATGTTTTTGGGAGGGGGAGTTTACCTTCAC
>CALYVE010000114.1 GCA_945492935.1 uncultured Lachnospiraceae bacterium | reverse complement strand
AGAAAGAAGGTTGAGAAAAAAATACCTCAGTGTAAAATAAGATTACTGACTTTGCCGGTTAGTAAAAAATCTTATTTTATCAGAGAGGTATCTAAAATGAATTGTAACACACAGAACGCAAAAATTGAAACTATTAAAGAAAAAACTTTAGTTGTAGGTATTGATGTAGGCAGCGAAACTCATTATGCAAGGGCTTTTGACTGGAGAGGTTATGAGTACTCAAAGAAAGCTTTCTCATTCAGTAATACAGAAGCCGGTTTTGTCAGTTTTTTAGAATGGATGCAGGACATCGCAAAAGACAATGGCAAGCAGGAACTGGTGCCAGGCATGGAACCTACAGGACACTACTGGTTTGATCTTGGTAAGTTTCTACAGGATAAAGGCATAAAGCCAGTTCTTGTCAATCCGTATCATGTAAAACAGTCAAAAGAGCTTGATGATAATAACCCATCAAAGAATGACCGAAAGGATCCTAAAGTAATTGCAGGACTGATCAAAGATGGACGATTTACTTATCCATATCTTCCGGAAGGAGTATATGCAGAACTCAGAAGTGCTTCAAATCTGAGATTTCAGACACAGGAGGAGCTTACAAGGATTCTGAACCGGATTGCAAGATGGTTTAGCATTTATTTTCCAGAATATAAAGACGTTTATGGAAAAAGCGATTCCAAAAGTGGATTGATGATACTGGAACAGGCACCACTGCCTGCTGATATCCGAGTGTTAGGTGTGGATGGAGTCAACAAAATCTGGCGGGATGCAAAGCTGCGAGGTGTAGGAATAAAAAGAGCAACAAAGCTTGTGGAAGCTGCAGAGCACAGCATTGGAAGCCAGGAAGGTCTGACTACAGCACGTATGGAAATAAAAAATCTTTTGTCAGACTATGAGAGATATAGCAAGCGAATGGAAGAACTTGTAGAACTTATAGATGAACTGGTAAAGGAGATTCCGTATGTAGAAAAAATGCTCCAGATAAAGGGAGTAGGAATAAAAACAATATCGGGATTAGTGGCTGAAATCGGAGACATAAGACGTTTTGACAATCCGAAACAGATACAGAAATTAGCCGGATATGCGTTGGTAGAGGATAGTTCAGGGAAGCATCAGGGAGAAACCCGGATAAGCCGACGTGGACGAAAAAAACTGAGATATTTACTGTTTGAGGCATCGCTGTCTCTTGTAGGTAAGAATGAAGAGTTCAAAGAATTGCACTACTATTACACGCATCGGGAAGAAAATCCCTTAAAAAAGAAGCAATCGCTTGTTGCAGTGGCATGTAAGTTTTTGAGAATCGCATATAAGATTCTGACAACAGGAGTTGATTACGATGGAGCAAAGATGATAAGTGACATCAGAAGACCACAAAAACAGATGCTGCAGGCAGCATAACAGCTGAACCTCATTGTAAGTGTATCGTGGTTGGAATCAGCTATCAAGGGCACAAAGTGCCGTGGAACGGTTCCACCCCTGACACCTGATTCCAGCCACGATAAAGAAGTAATCAAGAGGTTAAGCCGGAAAGTGCCCTGTAAGGGCAAAAGCAGATGGCAACAGATAAACGTCCGCTGAAAAGTGCTGTTTCCAGAGCAAAGTCAGTAATACAAACAAAGAATGAGCCAGTAGTCGGCAGGAATAATCACCAGAGGACACGATCCTGTGAAGGAGCTGAGCTGACACCCGGATTATGGATATGCCAAACGAAGGAAGTTGGGACAAAGATCCTGTTAGACATGGGAGGTTGACGGCCATAGAAGGAAGGGGGATACACAAGGCCATGTAAAGCGAGAAACAATGACGTTTTACTTCGTATACCCTAATCATCTATGTTTAGCACCAGATGTAAAGAAATATCCATGCCATTGGCTCATTTAACTGAGATAAACAACTAAAAATTCCTTGAAAAATAAGGAAAAAGGACTTGACTATATAGGGAGGTAATTTATGGTATTTTATGTAGATTGCAATGTTACAAGAAGCGGGGATGGTTCAAAGGAGTATCCATTCAAGCAGATTAATTCGGCAGCAAGAATTGCAAAAGCGGGTGACGAGGTTATTGTTGCTCCCGGTATTTATCGTGAGTATGTTGACCCGATGAATGCAGGTACAGCGGAAGCAAGAATAACATATCGTTCAGAGACATTTCACGGTGCACTTATTACGGGTGCAGAGCTTATTGATAATTGGACAGAATATAAAGGTGATGTTTGGGTTGCCCGTATTCCAAATGGTTTATTTGGCAATTACAATCCATATACAACGTTAGTAAGTGGTGACTGGTATATTGCGACATATATTGCACATACAGGGGATGTTTTTTTAAATGGTAAGTCAATGTATGAGACAACAAGTATGGAGGGCGTATTAAATCCGGTTGTCTATGAAAAGTCCTGGGATCCTGAATTTTCTGTTTATACATGGTACACGGAACAGGATGAGGAAACGAATGAGACTCTGATTTATGCGAATTTTCACGGAGCTTGCCCGAATGATGAGTGTGTAGAAATTACTGTTCGCCGAAATTGTTTCTATCCATCAAAAGAAGGTGTTGGTTATATTACACTTTCAGGGTTTGTTGTTAAACAGGCCGCTACACAATGGGCTCCTCCGACGGCATATCAGGAAGGTATGGTCGGACCACACTGGTCGAAAGGTTGGATTATTGAAGATTGCGAAATTTCAGACTCGAAATGTTCCGGCATTTCGCTTGGCAAATACTGTCAGCCAAACAACGACAACAAATGGTCAAAGTGGAAATTCAAGGATGGTACACAGACTGAACGAGATAATATTTGCCAGGCACAGATAGAAGGATGGACAAAGGAAAATATTGGTTCCCACATTGTACGTCGTTGTGATATCCATGATTGTGGTCAGACCGGCATCGTTGGTCATCTTGGTGGTGTGTTCTCAATCATTGAAGACAATCATATTCATCATATTAATAATAAGCAAAATCTCGCAGGTGCAGAGATTGGCGGTATTAAAATGCATGCTGCAATTGATGTCATTATTCGCAGAAATCATTTCCATCATTGCACAAGAGGCTTGTGGCTCGACTGGCAGGCGCAGGGTACTCGCGTGACAGAGAATTTGTTTCATGACAATACATTTCCTTATGATTACAATGCGAAGATTCAGAATGCGGATGGTCTTGGCGAGGATATTTTTATTGAAGTGTCACACGGACCAACATTGGTTGATAACAACATTTTACTATCGGATCACGCATTGAAACTTCCGACACAGGGTGTTGCTTTTGTACATAATTTGATTGCAGGTTCTATAACAACCGTCGGACGAGGTGTTGACAATGGAACGCTTACAAAAAAATCAAGCCGCTATACACCGTATCACGTGAAGCATCGCACGGAAATTGCCGGTTTCATGTCTATTTTGCATGGTGACTGCAGATTCTATAATAATATATTTATTCAGCGTGATATGCGTCCCGGAATGTTGGAGATTGGCGAGTTTTTGAAGGACAATGAGTGGAATGACGGTAACCTTGTTGTTGGAACAATCCCTTATGATGAATATCCGACATATGAAGAGTATGTAGCACAGTTTGAGGGTTATTGTGGCATGGGTTCAGAACCTAGCGACCGATATTACAATCCGCTTCCGGTTTGGTCAGAGGGGAATGCTTTCTTTAATGGTGCACAACCGATGAAGAAGGACAAAAATGCGTTTATAGATACAGATAATAAGATTACAATTGAACTTGCCGAAGCGGATGGAGAATATACATTAAAAACAAATGTATATGAATACCTTAAGAATTTTAAGGTTGCTACAATTTCCACTAAGGTGCTTGGAATGGCATTTGAGCCGGAGCAGTACTATGAGAATCCGGATGGAACACCGATTACATTTGATAGTGATTATTTCGGCAACCACAGAAAGAGCAATCCGATGGTTGGACCTTTTGAGGTTGTGAATAATGCCATATCTGTTGCAAAACATTCCTAAAAGATTGTCTATTCCTATATAGATATTTATTGAAATGTATGATATACTTTTTGCTTGGAAATTATAGAAATACAATTATATAGAAAGAGGAACAAATTATGAGTAAGAAACCAGTAGTTTTAATGGTACTTGATGGTTATGGAATCAGTGATAAGACAGAGGGCAATGCGATTGCTATGGCTAATACACCGGTCATGGATAAGCTTATGGCTGAGGCTCCGTTCGTAAAAGGTGAGGCATCAGGCTTAGCAGTTGGTCTTCCGGATGGCCAGATGGGTAATTCAGAGGTTGGTCATATGAATATCGGTGCCGGACGAATTATCTATCAGGAGCTTACAAGAATAACAAAATCTATCGAAGATGGCGATTTCTTTGAGAATGCTGAGATGTTAGAAGCAATCAACAATTGTAAGAAGAACAACTCTGATTTACACCTTTGGGGTTTGCTTTCCGATGGCGGTGTTCATAGTCATAATACACATTTATATGCAATTCTTGAGCTTTGTAAAAAACAGGGATTATCAAATGTATATGTACATCCGTTTTTTGATGGAAGAGATACTCCTCCTGCATCCGGCAAGGCATTTTTGGAAGAGCTTATTGCAAAAATGAAAGAGATTGGTGTTGGTAAGGTAGCCTCTATGTCAGGTCGTTACTATGCTATGGAT
The DNA here is from genome assembly GCA_945492935.1 of uncultured Lachnospiraceae bacterium. GTDB lineage: Bacteria > Bacillota > Clostridia > Lachnospirales > Lachnospiraceae > Coprococcus_C. The sequence goes on along the minus strand of CALYVE010000114.1, from coordinate 1,566 downwards.
CGTGATAACAGATGGGATCGTGTTGAACTTGCTTACAAGTCACTTGTCAATGGTGAAGGTGTTATGGCAGAAGACGCTGTTGCAGCTATGCAGGCTTCGTATGATCAGGAAGTTTATGATGAGTTCGTGCTTCCTACAGTAATTACAGAGAATGGTAAGCCGATTTCGGTCGTAAAACCGAATGATTCTGTTATTTTCTTCAATTTTAGACCGGATCGTGCACGTGAGATTACAAGAGCTTTCTGTTGTGATGATTTTGATGGATTTGAAAGAGTAAATGGCCGTATGCCGCTTGTATATGTATGCTTCAAGGATTATGATGAGTCAATTCCGAACAAGCTTGTTGCATTCAAGAAGGAAGATGTATCAAATACATTTGGTGAGTATTTAGCTGCCTGTGGCAAAACACAGCTTCGTTTGGCAGAGACAGAGAAATATGCACATGTAACATTTTTCTTTAATGGCGGAGTTGAGGAGCCGAACAAGAATGAAGAGCGTACACTTGTAAAATCACCGGCTGTTGCAACTTATGATTTGAAACCGGAGATGAGTGCACCTGAGGTAGGTGTTAATCTTGTTGAGGCAATTACTTCTGACAAATATGATGTAATCATAATTAACTTTGCGAATCCGGATATGGTTGGTCATACAGGTGTAATTCCGGCTGCGGTTGCTGCGGTAGAACGTGTTGATCAATGTGTCGGTGCTGCGGTAGAGGCTGTAAAGAAGGTTGACGGTGTTCTATTTATTTGCGCGGATCACGGTAATGCCGAACAGATGGTTAATTATGAGACAGGTGCACCTCACACAGCACATACAACGAATCCAGTACCTTTCATTTTGTATAACTATGACGAGAATGTAACATTGGCAGAAGGTGGCTGTCTTGCGGACATCGCTCCAACCCTGCTTGAAATTATGGAACTTCCACAGCCAAAGGAAATGACAGGTAAGTCACTTTTGGTTCGAAAATAAATCATATATTTAAATACAAAAGGAGGAGACATTTTATGTTAAAGAAGTTTTTCAAAGAGTTTAAGGAATTTGCCTTAAAAGGAAATGTTGTTGATTTGGCAGTCGGTGTCATTATTGGTGCTGCATTCCAGAGCATTGTAACAGCATTTACGGAAGATTTTATTAATCCATTGATTAATTGTATTGGTGGAGCCGAGGTAGGTGGTAGCATTGAAATCGGTTCAAGTGGCCAGTACATTCAGTATGGCGATTTTATTACTGCTGTTATTAACTTCCTGATTATGGCGTTTGCGATTTTCTTGATTGTTAAGACAATTAATAAGATTACAAGCATCGGTAAGAAGAAAGAAGAGCCGGCTGCGGTTCTTACACGTAAGTGCCCTTATTGCTTCGGTGAGATAGATAAGAAGGCTACGAAGTGTATGCATTGTACATCAGACGTTACACCGGAAGAGTAAAATATACTTTTTATGTATAAAATGACCTTTGTATGTTCATAATTACTATGATTAGTAATGGAACATATGGAGGTCATTTTATTATGCTGGTGGACAAGATAAAACATGTTTATGCAAGAGAAATATTAGATTC
>CALYVE010000113.1 GCA_945492935.1 uncultured Lachnospiraceae bacterium | reverse complement strand
TAACAGAATCCTTTGCAATATCGCAATACCTGGAATCAAGTTCAACATGCGTAGGCAATTTTGCTTTGTGCATTTGTGACGTGATAGCCGCAATAATCACGGTTGAACTATGGCGATTTCCGGCCTCATTCTGGATAACAAGAACAGGTCTTATTCCTCCCTGCTCTGAACCGACTACAGGCCGAAGGTCTGCGTAATAAATATCGCCCCTCCTGATGATCAACTGTATCACACTCCTATTAATTCTAAAAACTAATGAAAGTATTTCCAATTGTCATCTGTTGTATACGTTTTTTAGAGCAAGTAATTTACACAACAAATATCTTTGCCATCACGGCAATACACACGTGGCACACGTCTTGCAACATTGCATACAAGCTCATAATTGAAGCTTGCAGCCGGTGCGGCAACCTCTTCAACAGAGATACGTTTTTCTCCATCCTGACCAATCAAAATGACTTCATCCCGCACATGAACATCCTTAATATCCGTTACATCAATCATGATTTGATCCATGCATACGCGCCCCAAAATCGGTGCATAGCAGCCGTGAATTAACACACGGCCAATATTGGACTGTGCACGCGGATAACCATCTGCATATCCGACGGTAAGCGTTGCGACCTTCGTTGGTTTGGATGTGACAAAGGTTCCGCCATAACTAATTCCAACACCTACAGGTAATGTCTTAACATGCGAAACATGTGTAATCAAAGACATGGCAGGCTTTATTTCTATCCCATGATCAACCTCCTGTGAAGGATATAGACCGTATGTTACAATTCCAAGTCTGACCATATCGAATTCATTGTCATCAAGCTCCATCACACCTGCACTGTTGTCAATATGCTTGATCGGGATAGAATATCCAAGCGTTTCTAATCCACGAATAAATGTGAGGAAACGTTTCTTCTGCAACTTTGCAAATGTCTTATCTTTTTCGTCTGCTTTGGCATAATGCGTAAAAATTCCTTCTACCTCTATGCCCGGTAATTCAAATATTTTAGCAGCCTCACAAATATCATGTTCCGAGACCTCAAAACCGATTCTGGACATCCCGGTGTCAACCTTGATGTGCACTTTTGCTTTCTTATTCCGGGAAACTGCAAGCTCTGACAGCTTTTTGCATTCTTCCACATTATAGACTGCCTGTGTTATATTATATGCAAGCAATCGCTCAAAGTCCGAGCAATCTGTATACCCGATGATTAAGATTGGTTTTTCAATATCGGCATTCCGAAGCTCCACAGCTTCATCACAGGTTGCAACTCCATAATAATCAACAAGATCATCCAAATGCTTTGCAAGCATGACAGCACCATGTCCATATCCATCTGCCTTAATGACTGCAAGTGTTTTCATATCCGGTTTTGTTAGTGCCTTCATTGCAGAAACATTAAATCTGATATTATCCAAATCAATTCTTGCATATACACGATTAAAACCTATATGTTCACGAACCACGACATTAGCCCTCCAACACCTTTGTTATACTTTTGACGATGTCGCCGGCAAGCATACTGTAGCAGCCTACAGACATAGCCGCCTTCTCCCCGGCAAGACCATGTAAATATACACCAAGCTTTGCAGCCTCAAACGGCTCCATTCCCTGTGCAATAAGTCCTACAATCATACCGGAAAGAACATCTCCCGTTCCACCGGTTGCCATTCCATTGTTACCTGTCCAGTTGAGGTACGCCTGCGCGGAACCATCTGAAACGATTGTTCTGGAGTCCTTCAATACAACGGTAAGCTTATGCTCCTGTGCAAAGTTCTGTGCTGTCTCCATCATTTTCTCTTTGATTTCTGAAGTTGTAAGTCCGCAAAGTCTGGACATCTCAAGCAAATGTGGTGTAATTACAATTTGCGAACGTGTTTCCGTCAACAAATCCATGTTTTTCGATAGAATATTAAGGCCATCCGCATCTAACACAACTGTCCTTTCGTAGTAACGAAGTACCTGCTTGACAATCGTCGAAGCCGCCTCTGTCTGGCCAATTCCGGGACCTACAACAAGCACATCAGCCCAATCCATCATCGCCCATATGCTCTTTTCGATGGAAAGTTTATCCTCTCTGTTGTATGTATCGAGAAGCGCCTCCGGAAGCTTTGTCTGTACAATCTCACGATTCACCTCATCGGTACAAACCTTTACAAGGCCACATCCCATACGGTAGGCTGCTTCTGCGGAGAAAAGAACCGCCCCTGCCATATTCTTACTGCCACCGATAATACCAACCTTACCATAGCTTCCTTTATGTGTATCTGCACGTCTTGACGGAAGCAAATGATCAATATCCTTTAATTCATATGTATAAAGCTTCGGCGAAACATATTCTACCGCCTGTTTTGGGAAGCCAATTCCAACAACCTCAACCTGACCACTGTATTCGGTACCGATTCCTCTCATAAGGCCAAGCTTCATAAGTCCAAACGTCACTGTGGCATCTGCCTTAAATGCAACGCCTCTAATAAATCCGGTATATGCATCTACACCGGAAGGAATATCAATTGCAAGCTTGAAGCCCTTTAAATCATTCAGCATACGAACCGTCTCTTCATGCTTTCCGGAAATCGCACGACAAAGTCCTACACCAAACAAAGCGTCCACCACAACATCGTATCCTGACTCGACAAGCTCATCAATAAAACGAATTTGCAATTTCTTAGCAATCTCATATTGTTTTGTAAAACCCTCACTCTGATGTCCGTTCTCATCAATGTAATAGACTTCAACATCATCACCGAACTGGCTGAGCATTCTGGCAAGTGCAATGCCGTCACCACCATTATTTCCGCCTGTAACCGCTACTAATACTTTAATCCGATTCGGAAATTTGGAACGGATAAATTCAAAGGTTTTCAATGCCGCCCGCTCCATCAAAGCCATTTGTGAAAGGCCAATTACCTTTGTTGCATAGGTGTCAATTTCCGCCATCTCTGTTCCACTAACAATATATTTCATAATACGCCTCCATATTAATATGTTATGCACATTCATTTATCGACAAATGCCTGTAATCTGTTCGATCCTTCTTGATTCTCTTTTTCTATTTTGACCCTATGGTATATCATACAATAGTACAAGCTATTATTCAAGAAACTGAGCAACAATTTAATGGTATTTTGTCCGATTTTGTGCTACAATCTCATTAATCATTTATGAAAGCCGGACGATATAAAAAATAAAACAAAGGAGTCTTTCTATGCGTTTCATTGAGGGCATCGGATATATTGACGATACAACTGCATATTCACCAACCGGGGCAACCGGACAGACAGCTGCTGCAACGCCTTTTGAAGAAGTATTAGCTGCCGAAACAGCAAACATTAATGCGACCAAACAGGCAACAACAACCAAACGCAGCTTAGATGATATTTTTCGAGAGGCCTCTGAAACCTATGGTATATCCTACGATTTACTAAAGGCTGTAGCTTACGCAGAATCAGGCTACAACGCAAATGCAACCTCCTATTGCGGGGCAATGGGTATTATGCAACTTATGCCGGGCACGGCACAGTCTCTCGGTGTTACGGATGCTTATGACCCTTACCAGAACATTATGGGCGGTGCAAAGCTTTTGAGTCAGCTTTCGAATTTATACAACGGTGACACAACACTTATGCTTGCTGCATATAATGCTGGTTCCGGCAATGTTGCAAAATATGGCGGTGTACCTCCGTTTAAGGAAACACAAAATTATGTTGCAAAGATTCTTGGTATGTTAGAATCCGGTGCACCAAGCACAGCAAACACACAAATTACTTCTGCTTATAAAGCAGCTACCGGTAACGCTGCCGGTACTCCTAATTCAACAAATACATTTTATACAAAAGAAGAATTGAACAATATTTTTTCTTCGGATGATTACCTCAAATTTCTGGAATATTTCGAATATATCATGAAAATAATATACCATTCATAAGTGTTGTTTCATAAATTGTTTCACAAAAATAACCGCAGGCATAAACCTGCGGTTATTTTTATGTATTTCTGTTAAATAACACAACTAACGTTGTTCATCCTTTAACTTTGTAAGAATAAGACAACTTGCACCTGCAAACAGGACGGTTGCTCCGAGAAGATACAACCAGCAAAGTGCCACATGTCCGCTCTTTCGAACAAACATCGGATCTTCATCCTTTTTGGCGTCTGCATCCTCATCTTCCGGTGCCTCAATCGTAACAGGCGTAGAAACATATGTATCGTATTCCTGCGGATCATTTGCATAGATAGAATAATACTCAATCGCATCCTGCATCTGATTAATCGTTTCATCATACGATGCCTGCATTTCAGCAATTGAAGCATTTGTCTCATCAATCAGCTCCTGTTGCTTTTCTTCTGCTTCCTTTTGCGCTTTTGCACCAATCGGTTCCAGTTCATTTAAGCCATTTGTACTGCCAAGGGCTTCCATCGACCAGCGGCTGATTGTCACATAGGACACCTTCTCAGTTACACCATTTAATGCAAACAAAATTCCTGAGAATAACAACTGAATAATCAGTACGAATGGGGCGATTGTCATAGCACGGTCACCATTCTTTGAACACGCAGATATAAGAAGTCCAAAACCTGCTGATACAAGAATCGTAACAAAAATTGTTACCATCATCTCAAAGACCGCATTGCCAAATACAACACCCGAACACTTCGGAGAGCCCTTGATTGCAACAAAGACCGCTATCATAAGAACGGACTGAACAACTGCAATCATAGCCTGAACAATATACTTCGAAAGCATATAAATCGGTAACTTCAGATTCGCCATGTATTCTCGTTTCAGTATGACTCGCTCTTTATAAATCTCCTGAATGGTATTAAACAATCCCATCCAAATTCCGGCACTCATAAGCGCAAACAGAATCGACCTTGTTTCAAACATCTTATCAAATATACCCTTTTCTGCAACAACCGCCATCAAAATACCAATAAGAATCGGTTGCAGGAAAATCATCGCTAAACGCTCAAGATCATTCTTAATCAATGTAATATATCTTCTCGTAAGTACAGACAGCTGATTCATACTGCTGACTGATTTCGTCTTAATTTCGCTCTTATTCGTATCGCTATTTACATCGTTTAACCGGTTGATTCCGGAGTTTTTGAAACGATTCTCCCAAGAAGCCGTGTCCTCTGTAATCATGTCATAAACACGAACAATATCCTTTGTCTGGAAGAACTCCTCAACACCCTCAGGTTTGCCACAGTAACAAAGCTTTCCACCATAGCCCATTATGATAACCTTATCGCACAAATGCAAATTATTTGTTGTGTGCGTTACCATAATAATGGTTTTCTCCTGCTCCTTCGAAAGTCGACTTAACGTGTGCATCAAGTGCTCCTCTGTTCCCGGATCGAGACCGGAGGTTGGCTCATCCAGGAAGAAAAGTCCCGGGTTCGCAAGAAGCTCTACCGCAATACTGGCACGCTTCTTCTGGCCACCCGAAAGTCTTCGAATATAGGTATCCTGATGTTCTAAAAGCTCGACCATCTGTAATACATCATGAATACGCCTTTCAATTTCATCCTTCGATGTATCTTCCGGCATCTTTAGTTTTGCCGTATAATAGAGCATCTTCTTAAGCGTAATATTTTCGTATATAATATCCTGCTGCGGAACAAAACCAATAATATTCTTCAATGTCTGGAAATTCTCACGAAGATTGATACCATTACAGTAAACATCACCGGTAATATCTGTATCAAAACCACTCATCGCTGTCATAAGCGTTGTCTTACCCGCGCCGGAACCTCCTATAATTGCGACGAATTCATTCGCACCAATACTAAGATCAACCTGATCAAGAATCGTCTTCTTACCATGCTTGGAAGGAACAACCTTATTAAGCTTTCGGATTTCAAGAGCGATACCTTCCGAATTCATCTTGTAATACAGTTGCCCATTGTCATAAATGAAGGTCGCATTCAAAATTGTAAACAAATCCTTGTTTGAAAGCTTACATGGCTTACTAATACGTACACCATTCAGGAATACGCCATTCGCTGATTTATTATCAAACAAGAAAAATTCACCGTTAATCTCGCGAATTCCTGCATGTAAACGCGATACAGCGACATTATTAATCTTAATATCACAGCCATCAATACGTCCAATACTATTGTCTCCGGCATGTAACTGATACGTTCTCCATCGTCCGTCTGTTGCATCGCAATCATACAGCATAAGAACGGTTTCACAACCGGCCAAAGACTTTGATGTACCTAGACGAATAAT
>CALYVE010000112.1 GCA_945492935.1 uncultured Lachnospiraceae bacterium | reverse complement strand
TTGCACAGGAACAATATATGAAGACAAACCAGTACATAGAAGATATGGCTAAGGGAAAGCTTGGCATGGTTTATCCTGACGAGATTGTAATCCGTCCAAAAGAATAATATAGAATTGATTTACACCGGTTCGTTTGACCGGTGTTTTTTTGTCGCCAAAAAACAGAAAGCAATCGCTTATTTTGACAAAAAGCTTCCCACGGACAGCCTATAATTTTTTGTTACATATGACACGTGAAAAAAATTGTGTAATGAGCGGGAGGTAATAAATGAAGGGTGATTTGCGAAATGAAAATTCATGGACGGGATTTGGCTTTGGAGACAGCTTGCGCGGCAATCATATGTGGGTTATTTTCGCTGCGTATTTGATCGGAAGATGTAATCTGTTTGAAATGAATGCAATGGCGATTGCATTTTTGGTGGCAGTCTGTTTGCAAAATGGAAATGCCTTTTTCGTATTTGGAGCGCTTTTGCTCGGGATGGCTTCCTGTTTTTCCATGGGGATGATTGTTCGGTATGCAGTGCTGATGGGAATTTTGCTTTTGCTGTTTTGTAATCGGAAACTGATTCTGCTAAAAAGAGAAAAGCTTCTTGCTGCCCTGCTGGCAGGTACTGTAACCATCCTTGTAAATGCATTTGCGTATCGTTTTGCACCGCAGCTTTTGCAAATGGATTCCATAAAACTTACGCAAATAATCGGCTCATCCTTTGTCGTGAATGTATTTGCGGAAGGTGTGCTTGTTTTTTCGTTGTCATTTGTTTTTCAAAAAGCACTTTCGACGATACAAAACGATTATGCAAAAATCGCAACGGACAGCGAGAGCGCAATTGCGGTAATGCTTCTTTCGGCAGCTGTTGTTTTGGGCATGCCGGAGCATGGTCCGTTTGAACTCGTGATTGCCGAAAGTTTTGCCCTTTTTTCTGTTTTGTTTTCATTGTATGTGTTTGGAAGCGGAATCGGAATTGCATGGAGTGTTCTCGTTGGTTTTCTTCGTGCAGGGCAAGAGCTTGAAATGTCGTATTTATTTTGCTATGTCATTATAGGAATGGTTTGTGCGGCAGCTTTTCAATTGCTTCGTTGCGGGAGATTTCTGGCAGCGGGACTCTTTGTCTGCACCTATTTTCTGTGCGGACTCTGGGGTTATGATATGCTTCTTTCCTGGGATGGAAAAAAAGCCCTTTTTACGGCTGTCTTTCTTTTTGTTTTGTTGCCAAATACAATTGTGCTGCGGGTAGAGCATGCTCTTTTTCAGAACGGGGAAAAGAATACTTCTTCGGCATGGGGGAAGCTGGTTGTTGAGCGTGTGAATAATTTTGCGGCGGCGATGAAAAGAATTGACTATACATTTGCGGGAGATGTAAACATCGGCGCGACTTTTGTTGAGGTCGGAACGATTTTAGAAGAATTTGCAAGTACAGTTCCCAGAGAGGTTCCTCTCAAAAAAACAATTGAGTCTAAAATCATTGAGAAGCTGGCTAGAAAAAATGTCCGCGTGCATGAGCTTTCTCTGACAAAAAATCGAGAGGGAAGATTTACGGTTTACATCGTTTTGTGTTCAAGGAGATATAAGCTTATTACGGCTGAACTCGTTCGGAAAATTGTTGAGCAGCAGATGGGAATTCGTCTGATTGTAACAGAGGAAAGCCGGCGCGTTGTAGGGACAGATCCGACGTTGATTTGTCTTCAGGAGGCCCCTGCATTTCGTTGCCGGACGGCGGTTCGAAAGCTGAGCCGTTACGCGAGCGACGTGTCCGGCGATAATTTTTATATTGGGGAAATCGTTCCGGGGAAAATGCTTTTTATGATTGCGGACGGAATGGGAAATGGCATGCAGGCGGCGGGAGACAGCAGTATACTTTTGGAAGCGTTGGAGGAGCTGCTTCAGGCAGGATTCGAACAGGAAACGGCAATAAAAATTGTGAATGCATATTTGTCTGAACGAAACAAGGGCGAACGTTTTGCAACGCTTGATATGTTGTTGATCGATTTGTACACGGGGCATGGTGTCATTTGCAAGCAGGGAGCGGCAACGACCTATATTCAAAGGGGCGAGTGGATAGAGCTTGTGAAGTCAACATCGCTGCCGGTAGGAGTCATTCAGGATGCATCCTGTGAGCAGTGCACAAAAAAATTTTATAACAAAGATATGATTGTGCTCGTGAGCGATGGTGTGCTTGAGAGTATCATTTTTGAAAATAAGGAGGATTACCTGCGTGCGTTACTTGCGGATAGAAGGACGGATGACCCGGAGGAGCTCGTTTCTTATATTGTAAACGAAATTCGGGGAATGTGCGGAAACCGTCTAAAGGATGATGCAACGATCGTAGCCTGTAAACTTGTTAAAACTTTGTGAAAGTCTATACATATTTGACACCATGTGGTATGATATTTCGTTGTAAAATACCCGAAAAGCAGGAGATTTCAATGAATACACAGGCGGATAAGGTATATAATTATATATTGGAACATACAATGATACAGTCCGGTGATCGTATTGTTGTCGGACTATCCGGCGGGGCTGATTCCGTGAGTCTTTTGTTGCTGCTCGCAGAGCTTGGAGAGAAGCTTGGGTACAATAAGTCTAATCTGGTTGCTGTGCACGTTCATCATGGACTGCGTGGGGAAGAAGCAGACCGTGATGCGGAGTTTGCAAAAGCGTTATGTGAACGGATTGGTATTGCGTTTGTATTGTATCATACCGACATCAAGGCGTTTGCGAAGGAAAATAAATACACAGTGGAAGAGGCCGGTCGAATTTACCGATACGAATGCTTTGCCAAAACATGCGAGCACTATGACTGCAATAAAATTGCGGTTGCACACAACAAAAACGATTTGGCGGAGACCGTGTTGTTTCACATTGTGCGCGGGAGCGGAATGAATGGCCTTCGAGGCATTTTGCCTGTGAGGGATAATGTGATTCGCCCGATTCTTTGCCTGGAGCGGGCAGAAGTTTTGGAATATTTAACGTCGAAAAATGAAACATATTGCGAAGACTCCACAAATGCGAGTGGTGATTATGATCGCAACCGTATCCGTCATGCTATTTTGCCAATGCTTCAGACAATCAACGAAGGTGCATTGTCGCATATATGCAATCTGACCCGCGAGGCCACCGACTATTATGATTGGGCATTTTCTTACACAGAAGAAGCATATACAAAGGCTGTTTACCGGGATGGGAGATATCTGGGCATTATTGTTGACCATATGAATCGGCTGCCATCTCTTTTGCGAAGAAATATTTGCTACAAGGCGCTTACAGATATTGCAGGCGCAAGCAAGGATATTACGTCAAAGCATGTGCAGGCATTGCTTGGACTTTTCGAGGCGCAGTCCGGCAGGGAAGTTATGCTGCCATACGGAATTTCCGCAAGAAGAAGCTACGATTCCGTTTTGCTTTCTGTAAAGCAGTCGGACGGGCTGCAGGAAGATTTATCTTTTGAACGAGAGATTACACAATCAGGTGTTTATGCCTTCAACAATGTGGGTACGCTTACGGTAAGCATTGTTCCGAGGGAAGAAATATCAGAAATATCAAAAAATAAGTATACGAAAATGCTGGATTATGATAAAATTAAAGGCAAACTTTTTTTACGGACACCGAAAACAGGGGATTGCCTGATTATCGACGATGCAGGTAATACAAAAAAAATATCCCGCTTGTTTATCGATGCCAAGATTGACCGTGACAAGCGCGTTGACTGGCCGATTGTAGCATGTGAGACAGAGGTTCTCTTGGTGGTTGGAATAAGAGAAAGTTACAAATATCGAATAGATTCGCAGACAAGCAGGGTTCTTGTGCTACATTACGAAGGAAAAGGAGAAAAATATGGACGAGAAGATTAATGTATTAATCAGTAAAGAGGAAGTCGAAAATCGTATTCAGGAAATTGCTGATGAAATTAGTGCTAAATATGCCGGCAAAGTCGTTCACTTGGTCGGTGTATTGAAGGGAAGCGTATTTTTTATGTGCGAGCTTGCAAAGCGCCTGTCTATCCCGGTAACGATGGATTTTATGTCAGTAAGCAGCTATGGAAACGGCACAAAGTCTTCCGGTATTGTGAAGTTAATCAAGGATCTTGATGAGACAATTGAAGGAAGAGACGTTATTTTGGTTGAGGATATTATGGATTCCGGCAGAACACTTTCGTATTTGGTGAATCTTATGAAGGAGCGCAAGCCGGCAAGCTTTATGATTGTCACATTGCTTGATAAACCTGAACGCCGCGTGGTTGAAATCAACCCGGATATGTGTTGTTTCAAAGTGCCGGATCGTTTTGTGGTCGGTTATGGCTTGGATTGTGCACAGAAATATCGTAATTTGCCATATATTGGTGTGATAGAAGAATAGGCAACAAGAAAGGAAATACTTGAATGAAAAACGCAAAGAAAGGTCTTGGACTTTATCTGATTATTTTCTTCATAGGTTTTTGTGTGATTTTGTGGATGCAAAAGGATAGCATAGAGACGGATGAAGCTTACACAATCGATAATTTTCAGGGCGACGTAGCAAATGGATTAATTAGCACAGTTGAAATATACCAGAATCAGGAAGTACCAACCGGCGTTGTGTATATCGTGTATAATTCAACAGGTGCAGAAAAAGAGTTTTATGTTTCGGATGTCAATGTAGTTCAGGAAATTGTCATGGAATTTTCGGATGGATCAATTGCCATGGCATTGCATAATGTGACAAAGCCGAACACATTTTTGAACTGGCTTCCGGCCATTGCGATTGGAATACTTGTAATCTTTTTGATTACATCGCTGATGAGCAGTGTTTCGGCAGGCGGTGGCGCAGGTGGCGGTAAGATGGCCACCTTTACAAAGAGCCGTGCGCATATGTCAACAGACAAGGATATCAAATACACCTTTAAAGATGTAGCCGGTCTTGATGAAGAAAAAGAGGATATGGCGGAGATTGTTGACTTTCTCCGTAATCCGAAGAAATATAATGAATTAGGAGCAAGAATTCCAAAGGGTGTTTTGCTGGAGGGACCTCCGGGAACCGGTAAAACATTGCTTGCAAAAGCTGTAGCCGGTGAGGCAGGTGTTCCGTTCTTCTCAATCTCCGGTTCAGACTTTGTTGAGATGTTCGTCGGTGTTGGTGCTTCCCGTGTTCGTGATTTGTTTGAGGATGCGAAGAAAAACTCGCCATGTATAGTATTTATCGATGAGATTGACGCGGTAGCCCGTAAAAGAGGTTCCGGTCTTGGCGGCGGTCACGATGAGCGTGAGCAGACGCTGAACCAGATGCTTGTTGAGATGGATGGTTTTACAGCAAATTCCGGTATTATCGTTCTTGCTGCTACAAACCGTGTGGATATTCTGGATCCTGCGATTCTTCGTCCGGGACGTTTTGACCGTAAGGTTATGGTTGGTCGTCCGGATGTCAAAGGACGTGAGGATATTTTGAAGGTACATGTTCGAAACAAACCGCTTGGCGATGATGTCGATTTGCATGAGATTGCCAGAACAACAGCAGGCTTTGCCGGCGCTGACCTTGAGAATCTTATGAACGAATCCGCAATTAGTGCTGCAAAGGCAAATCGTCGCTACATCAAGAAGGAAGATGTTGACAAGAGCTTCGTCAAAATCGGTATTGGCGGGGAGAAGAAGAGCCGTCTCGTTCCGGAGAAGGAGCGCAGAATTACTGCATATCACGAAGCAGGTCATGCGATTTTATTCCATTTGCTCAGCGAGGTTGGTCCTGTACATCTTGTATCCATTATTCCAAATGGACGTGGTGCAGGCGGATATACGATGCCACTTCCGGAGAACGATAACGTTTTCCTGACGAAGAAGAAAATGCTTCAGGATATTCAGGTAAGCTTTGGCGGACGTATTGCTGAGGAGTTGATATTCGGCGACATTACAACAGGTGCTTCGCAGGATATCAAGCAGGCAACACAGACCGCACAGGCAATGGTTGTTAAATATGGTATGTCAGAAAAGGTTGGTTTGATTAACTACGAAGTAGATAGCAGTGAGGAGGTTTTCCTCGGCAGAGATCTTGGCCATTCACGCAGCTACAGTGAAAAGATGGCAACCTTGATTGATAAGGAAGTCCGTAAAATCGTGGAGAGCTGCTATGCGGAAGCGAGGGCAATCATCGAAGCCAACATGGATGTACTCCATAAATGTGCAAATCTTTTGTTAGAAAAGGAAAGAATCGAGCGTTCAGAGTTCGAAGCGTTGTTCGAAAGTGACAAACCTGAAACAGAAATGGTGCCGGAAACATAGAAAAATGAGTGAATCGTTGTTTA
>CALYVE010000111.1 GCA_945492935.1 uncultured Lachnospiraceae bacterium | reverse complement strand
GCGCGTCATGTCTATGAATATATCATTGAACAAGAATATTTTATTGATTCCAATATCAAAATTGCCGGTTACGGAGAGAGCAGACCGGTTGCATCAAATGCAACGGAGGAAGGTCGTGCACGGAATCGTCGAGTGACGATCAAGATATACAATCGTCAAAATTCATCGAATTAAGGAGATATGCACATGAAAAAAAACCTTATTACAGTATTAATATTAGCAATCAGTATTATAAATCTTGTTTTTAATATTCTGCTTGTTTTTGTATTTATGCCTTCGGCAAACAAGACAAACAAATTAATCACGGATATTGCAAAGGTATTAGACTTAGAGATTGCATCACAGTCAAATGGAGACAATACTTTTGATGTGAGCAATTTGGTATATTTCAAACTTGAACAGGGCAATCCGATTAATCTTGCGGCAGATGGTACAAATGAATCACATGTATTACAATACGGAATTACGATTAATTTGGATAAGACTTCTTCAGACTATTCGAAGACTGAGTCGACATTAACAGAATCAAAGGATATGATTTACGATATTACTCGTAATATTATTGGTCGATATACATATGCTCAGGTTGTCGATGTAAATGTTCAAAACCAAATTAAAGAAGAAGTGCTTCAGGCACTCAAACAGACATTTAACAGTGAGAGCATTCATTCGATCAGCTTTTATAATTGGGTTGCACAGTAAATTTTGTTTTAGGAGGTGAGAAGTGTGTCAGACGTACTCTCACAAAATGAAATTGATGCCCTTTTAAAGCAGCTTTCTGAAGGCGAGCTTGATATGGGTGACATCGAAGAAACGCCTGATGTCAAAATAAAAGAATATGACTTCTCCAGACCTTCTAAGTTCTCGAAAGAGCATCTGCGAACGTTGGAAATCATTTTCGAACATTTTGGTCGATTATTGCAAAGTAATCTTCCGGCGTATTTGCGAAAGACCATTCAGGTTAGTGTTGTAAACGCAGAAGCAGTTACATATTGGGAATTTTCAAATGCTTTATCAAATCCGGTGTTGCTTGGTATTGTGAGTATGAGCCCGCTGCCGGGTAATATCATTATAGAGATAGCAACCAATATTGGATATACGATTGTTGACCGATTGCTTGGCGGAGAGGGAACACCTCTCGTCAAAACAAGAGAATACTCGGAAATTGAATTATCCATTCTGGAACGAATTCTCGGAGTATTCATCGATTTATTAAAGGATCCTTGGTCAAATGTAGTAGAAATTAAACCACGACTGGAGCGTATTGAAACGAATTCACAATATGCACAGATTATTTCACCAAACGAAATGATAGCCATTATCACGATGAATATTAATATTGGTGGAGTTGAAGGTTTGATGAACATATGCTTGCCATACATCACCTTAGAGAAGATTATTGACAAGTTAAATACAAAATACTGGTTTTCCACAATGCAGACAATGGATGAGCAAAATTATGCTGATGCGATTGAGGCTATCATTCAAAAGGCACAAATCCCTGTGTTTGCAGAGTTGGGCAAAAGCCGGATTACGGTATGGGATTTTATTAACCTTCAAGTGGGAGATGTTATAAAGCTTGATCAAAAGGTCGAAGAAGAACTCAACGTGTATGTTGGAAATATGATAAAATTCAAGGCTTTACCGGGTTCCTCAAGTGAACAATATGCGGTAAAGATTACAGAAATAATTAGAGAGGAGGAATAAAGATAATGGATGGTATGTTGTCTCAAGAAGAGATTAATGCATTGCTTGGTGCATCATCAGCCGGCAATTCTACTTCGGGAAGTGATAACACACTGACACCGGAGGAAAAAGACGCAATCGGTGAAATATCCAATATCTGTATGGGAACGGCAGCAACAACGCTTTATTCCTTAGTAAATCAAAAAGTATTAATCACTACACCATTTGTTGAGGTGAAGGATTGTAACACTTTGATGAACCAATATTCGGAACCATGTGTCTTGATTGATATTTTATACAAAGAGGGTATTGATGGTAGTAATTTATTGTTACTCAAAGAAAATGATGTTAAGGTCATCACAGACTTAATGATGGGCGGTGATGGTCTTAATCCACAGGATGAATTATCGGAATTGCATTTTTCTGCGATTGGTGAAGCAATGAATCAGATGATGGGGTCATCTGCAACGTCATTATCTTCCTTGCTGAAATGTAAGATTGATATCAGTCCGCCGGAGGCAAAGCTTGTTCAGCTGTCTGAGGACTTTGAATCTACGAATGCTGCCGGATTCATGGGAAAGGATTTCGTGCAGGTTACATTTCGTATGACAATCGGTGATTTGGTTGATAGTGAAATCATGCAACTATACCCAATTGAGTTTGCAAAGACCTTGTATGACCGATTCAGTGGAGGCAATGATACGCCTGAAGAAGTTCCGAAAACAGATGCTACAGCAGCACAACCGGTAACGCAGCATGAACAGGGACAAGCAATGGTTCAGCCTACGATGAATAATCAGACAATGGGTCAGCCTATGATGAATAATCCGATGATGGGTCAGCCTATGATGATGGCACAGCCTGAGGTAAATGTTCAAAATGTTCAGTTTAAGTCATTTACACCTAGTATTAATCCAATTTTACAGCAGGAGAACATTGATTTGATTATGGATGTTCCGTTGGAGGTATCTGCTGTACTTGGAAGGACACGGAAGTCAATCAAAGATATTTTAGAGTTTGCACCCGGTAAGATTATAGAGCTTGATAAGTTGGCAGGTGAACCAATTGATATCATGGTTAATCAAAAACTTGTTGCAAAGGGAGAAGTAGTTGTAATCGAAGAGAGCTTCGGTATTCGTATTACTGAAATTATCAAAGATAAATTATAAGGAGTAAATATTATGGCAAAAAAAATACTGATTTGTGATGATGCAGCATTTATGAGAATGATGATAAAAGATATCCTGGTAAAGAATGGATATGAGATCGCAGGCGAAGCAGAGAATGGACTTAAGGCTATTGAAAAATATGCTGAGACAAAGCCGGATCTTGTACTTATGGACATTACTATGCCTGAGATGGATGGTATTCAGGCGCTTAAGAAAATCAAAGCAGCGGATCCAAACGCAAGTGTAGTAATGTGTTCAGCTATGGGACAGCAGGCTATGGTTATCGAGTCTATTCAGTCTGGAGCGCGCGACTTTATTGTAAAGCCGTTCCAGCCGGACCGTGTAATTGAGGCAGTTAAGAAGGCAGTTGGTTAATATGATGCTTAGCTTATTATTAACCGGTACAAGCGGACCAAAAGCAGCATTGCAGATATTATCACTGATTTTGGTTTTTGTATTTGTCGTTGCACTAGCATATTTTGGAACAAAATTTGTTGCAAAATACCAGTCCAATGTACTGCGCAAAAATTCAAATGTTCAGGTGATTGAATCTTTTCGAATTGCGAACAACAAATTTATTGCTATTGTTAAGATTTGTGATGATTTTTACGCACTAAGTGTCGGAAAAGATGAGATACACTTAATTGACAAATTGGATCCGGACAAGGTTTGTGATTACAAAAATCCGGATACCGTTGCGTCAAAAAAACTTGATTTCAAAGATATATTATCGCAAGTTAAGGGCGGTAAGGAACGGACTTTAACAGCGGATGATTCTACACAATCAAGTGAAGAAAAAGATCAATTAAAGTAGGTATCCACATGAAATTCAAAAGATCTTTTAAATTTATATTATTGTTATTATTGGCAATTGGAGTAGTATTCTCAGGTACGAGTTCCAGAGCTACAGAAGTAACTCCTGATACAGAGCCTGAAGAGACAATAGACACAGCATTAACAGATGATGACGGAATGTCTGTTGGTTTGACGCTCACATCAAATAATGAGGAGACGTCGCTGTCGGGTACGCTACAGATTTTGTTAGTAATTACAGTACTCTCGATAGCTCCATCAATTTTAGTTATGGTGACGTCTTTTACGAGAATCATTGTTGTATTGCATTTCGTACGAACTGCAATCGGTACACAATCCTCGCCACCAAATAACGTATTGATAGGGCTCTCATTGTTTTTAACGCTTTTTATTATGAGTCCTGTTTTTGCGAGGGTTAAAACGGATGCGATTGATCCGCTTTCGGATGGGCAGATTACGAACGAACAGGCATTAGAAAATGGAATAGCTCCTATTCGGGAATTTATGTTAAATCAGGTTCGTGAAGATGATTTGCGATTGTTTATGGATATTGCCAAGATAGATTCTGTTAATTCGGTTGATGAACTGCCGATTACAGTCATTATTCCGGCATTTATTATTAGTGAACTTCGAGCGGCATTTATTATCGGTTTTATGATTTACATACCGTTTATTGTTATAGATATGGTTGTTGCATCGGTACTTATGTCTATGGGTATGATGATGTTGCCACCAACAACGATTTCTATGCCATTTAAGATTTTATTATTTATCTTAGCGGATGGCTGGAATTTGATAATTGGAAATTTAGTGAATTCTTTCAGTTTGTGACGATAGAGGAATGAAAGTGAGGTGAAGAAATTGAGTACGGGTGATGTTATTGATATTGCAGTTCAGGCAGTATGGCTAATTTTAAAGTGCAGTGCGCCTATGCTGATTTCTTCCTTGGTTGTCGGTTTGATTATTAGTATTTTTCAGACGGTTACATCTATCCAGGAGCAGACACTTACTTTTGTGCCTAAACTTTTGGTTATTCTTCTGGTTTTAGTTATTTGCGGAGATTGGATTCTTAATAATATTGTTACGTTTATTCAGGATTTGTATAGTAAATTTGGTACGATGACGAGGTAGTTGTATGGATCTTACTATTTCAACCTTAGCACTTGAATCATTTTTGCTTGTGGTTGCCAGGGCGGCTGGCTTTTGTGTTACAGCACCGCTTTTTAGCCATAAAAGCGTGAATACAAGACTTCGTGTGCTAATTGCCGCATGTATATCCATTTCTATTTATTCATCCATGGATTTGCAACTGCCACAATATGAGTCGGTATTAGGCTTTTCGTTCCTTATCCTTAAGGAATTAGCTGTCGGATTATCCATTGGATTTGTGGCAAGTCTCACAATGTCAATGTTAGTATTGGCAGGAGAATTTATTGATCGCGAAATTGGCTTTACAATGGCAACAACGTTTGATCCAAGCAAAGGAGCAATGGTTACCATTACAGCTGAGTTATATGATAAGTTGATTTATGCTGCCATTCTGATATCCAATTTGCATTTTTATATTATATCAGCACTTGCGCAGTCGTTTGGGCTAGTGCCGGTTGGCCGTGTAAACATTCAAATATCGGGTTTTTTGTCAAATAGTATTCGATTTGTCGGACAATATTTTAGCATCGGATTTCGGATAGCTATGCCTGTGTTTATTGGCGCAACAATTGTAAATGTGATTCTGGGAATTCTTACAAAGAGTTCACCTCAAATGAATATGTTTTCCGTTGGTATGCAAATTAAAGTCATAGCCGGATTGCTTGTCATGACGATAGCAATCATGTTTGTGCCGAATATTGCAAATTATTTAATGGAACGTATGCAGGAAATGCTGCAAGCAGTAATGGGGGCGATTTGATATGAATAACAATATGCTTCTTCGTTACGATTTGCAGTTCTTTGCAAGTAATGAAGGTGGAGAAAAAACAGAAGAACCAACTGCAAAAAAAATCGAAGATACAAGAAAAGAAGGACAGGTCGCAAAAAGCAAGGAAATTACAAATGCAGTAACATTATTGTTTTTGTTTGTATCTCTTCGATTGTTTACCGGATATTTGGGACAACGACTCGTCGGATCTTTTTTGCATTTTTGGAGTAAAACACCGGAATATGTGAAAGGAAGCTTTGACTCTCTTGTTGTCTGGCAGCTTTTGTTAAATGTTACAAGTTACATTGTAATAACTGCATTACCTTTTTTGCTGATTGCCTTTGTTGTAGCATTTTTTGCACAGAAGCTTCAAATTAAATGGCAGATTACTTCAAAACCGCTCAAGCCGAAATTCAATAAATTAAATCCGCTTAAAGGGTTTAAAAGAATGTTTTCAAAACAATCTTTGTTTGAACTTCTTATATCCATATTTAAGATTATTTTGTTTTTGGCAGTAAGCTGGTCTGTATTAAAGGATAACCTTGGGATATTTACAACTGTATATGATTATTCCATTGAAGATAGTTTGAATATTCTTTTTTCCATCGTTTTGGAGCTTGGAATAAAAATATCCATTGCATATATTGCAATTAGCATGGCTGATTTGATATTTCAAAAATGGAAA
>CALYVE010000110.1 GCA_945492935.1 uncultured Lachnospiraceae bacterium | reverse complement strand
GAGGATGGTATCGTGACAATGCTCTTTCGTGATAACTGGGATATTCAGGTTGCCGGCGGAACGGTATATTATTTGTTTAAAACAAACAGCAGTGACAGCCTTTACGCATTTTCGAGTATTAGCGATGAATGGATGAATGGTACCGTGTATGAGTTTGTGGTGAATTCGGATAATATGCTTACCGCGAAGGAGCTTGCAACAATAGCGGTTGGCCCAAACGCGGATTACACAGAGACGATTTCACAATATACAATGGACGGAGTGGAATGTACAGAGAGTGAATATGAGTCATTTTTTGATGGTTTGCGATATGATGCCTCCGAAGTTGTTATGTACAATTGCAATTATGAAAATGATGAAAATGGTGTGTCAGTTTTACTTGGATTTGCAGAGGATATTGCCATTTCCTATAAAGAAGCAGTCAGTCATGTTTTGGTTGTAGACAACCCAAAGGAAAACGAACTTCCGATTGCAAAGCCAATCGACATGATGTTTTCAAGCGGAGCAGGCGGTTGGAGTACGGATATTGTTCTGAATCCGGATGGTACATTTACAGGTAGTTATCATGATTCCAATATGGGCGAGTCCGGTGATGGCTATGAGTCAACGATTTATTATTGTTCATTTGAGGGTCGTTTCACAAATATTAAAAAAATCGACGATTATACTTATCAAATGGAGCTTACATCCATGACAAACTTAAATGAAACGGAAGAAGAGTCAATTGAAGATGGCATCCGATATGTTCCGAGTATGCCATATGGTATTGAAGGCGGAAAAACGTTCGAATTTTATATGCCGGGCAAGAAGACAGATTCCCTTCCGGAAATGTATATTTCATGGGTTTGGGGATTGGAGGATGCGATTACCATGGATTCGTTTGGTTTGTATAATGTGGATATGGAGCAGGGCTTTGCAAACTATTAAATAAAAAGTAATAATTGACAAGGATTTCGTTTTGTGATATTACATTAACAGATGAACGGAAGGGAGAGTGTCCAATGAGAAGATAGTTAACTTTTGATTACATGAAGTTTTGATTCGGTTTTTGACCGATGTTTCGTGTTGCCAAAAGTGGACTATATTCTCATTAGCCACTCTCTTTTTATTTATAATTTGATGTTTTGTACGGGTAGCATCTTACAAAATGACAGTGGATATTGGAGTATAAGAACTATTTGGCAACAGATAGTTCTTTTTTTGTATACCGCGGCCTTGTGGCGCGGGGCCCTGCCGGCAGTGCAATCAAAAGAATTGCAGATGAAGCAATTCTTTCTGATTAAGTAAAAAGGACAGGAAAAGGGAGGGATGTATATGTCACAGATTCGTGTTAGTAATTTAACCTTTGGCTATGAGGGTAGTTTTGATCATATATTTGAAAATGTTTCATTTTCCATAGATTCATCATGGAAGCTTGGTTTTATCGGTCGAAACGGAAAAGGCAAATCGACTTTTTTAAATTTGCTTATGGGAAAATATGAGTATGAAGGAACAATTTCTGCACAGCCGCTTTTTGATTATTTTCCGTATGAAATACCGATAGAGAAAATGTCGCTGCCGGCAGCAGAATTTGTGGAAGAATTAAAGGAAAATAGTGAGCTTTGGCGCGTGTATGTCGAGCTTGATAAGTTGCAAACAGACAGCGAAATTATGTTTCGACCGTTTCAGACATTAAGCTTTGGCGAGCGCACAAAAATATTGCTTGCTGTTTTGTTTTCGGGTGAAAATGATTTCCTTTTAATCGACGAGCCGACAAATCATTTGGACGCAGAAAGTCGTGAGATAATAAAGAGATATCTGGCATCGAAAAAAGGGTTTATTCTTGTATCGCATGATCGGGATTTGCTTGATGCATGTATTGACCATGTGCTTGTATTAAACAGAAGTACCATTGAGGTGCAGACAGGTACATTTTCGTCCTGGTGGGAGAATAAAGTAAAAAAGGATGCATTTGCAATTGCAGAAAACGAGAAGCATATAAGGGAAATCAACAAGTTAAATGAGTCTGCAAGAAGAGTGCAGGGGTGGTCAGAAAAAAATGAGAATTCTAAAATTGGTTTCGACCCGATTAAGGAGCATGACAGATGCCTTAGCACAAGGTCTTATATCGGTGCAAAGACAAAGAAAATGCAGGCGCGGGTAAAGCAGATGGAGAAGCGCATTCAGACGGAAATTGAGGAGAAGGAAGGATTACTCCAGGATATTGAAAGGATGGTGGATTTACGGCTTAATCTGTTGAAGCATCACAAGGATGTTCTTGTACATGCATACAAATATGGTCTGCGCTATGCGGATTGTGAAAAAATGTTGTTTGCCGATAAAACATTTGATTTGGTGCAGGGTGACAGACTTGTATTAAAAGGTGCGAACGGCTGTGGAAAATCGAGCCTGATCAAGGCCATTTTAGGAAATAAGGATAAGCTTGAGGAGACAGGTGAGCTTGCGACGGCAGCAGGACTTGAGATATCTTATATTTGTCAGGATACCTCGCATCTGCATGGTGATATTCATACGTTTTGTCTCAATGAAAAGCTTGATGAAAGCTTGTTTTGCAGTATATTACGACAGCTCGATATGGGGCGCGAGCAATTCTCGAAAAATATGGAGAATTATTCGGAAGGGCAGAAGAAAAAGGTATTAATTGCAGCAAGCTTATTAAAGCCGGCACATTTATTTATCTGGGACGAGCCGCTAAATTATATCGATATTTTCTCAAGAATTCAGATTGAGAATTTGATACTTCAGTATCAGCCGACCATGCTTATTGTTGAGCATGATGTACAGTTTTGTGAGAAAATATCGACAAAAACGATTTGTCTGTAAGGTTTGCATAATTCATGGCTGTTGTATGGATTAGAACAATATTATAACGAAGGAGGTATGTGAAATGAATTATTTTGTAGAAGGAATTCAAGGCTCCGGTAAGTCAACGATGGTAGCAAAGCTATCAAAGGAGCACCCGGATTATGCGGTGTTCCATGAGGGCGATTATTCTCCGATAGAACTTGCGTGGTGTGCCTATTTAACGGAAGCGCAGTATACAGAAGTTATCGAAAAATACGAGCAAATAAAGGAGGATATAGAGAAAAAAACGGTGCAGGAGGGTGACCGTAAGGTTGTCATGTACACACAAATTATTACAGATGTGCCGGGATTTCATAAGCATATGGAGCAGTATGAAATCTACAATGGAAGGTTGTCTTCCGATGCCTTTGAAGAAATTGTTCTGAAACGTTTTTCGAAATGGAAGGATGACAAACAGATTTTTGAATGTTCGCTTTTTCAAAATATTATTGAAAATCAGATTCTTTATCTTGAAATGTCAGATGAACAAATTATCGAGTTTTACAGGAAAGTTGCTAAGACCCTGGAAGGAAAGTCGTACCGGCTTGTTTATCTTCAGGTGGATGACATTCGCGCTACAGAAGAGGTGATTCGAAAGGAACGAAGTGATGCGCAGGGAAATGAATTGTGGTTTCCGCTTATGATTCGCTACATTGAAGAATCACCATATGGAAAGCGAAATCATCTCATAGGTATGGATGGGCTCGTTTCTCATTTGGAACATAGAATTGCACTTGAAAAAACGATTATTGATAAACTGTTTGCTGGTTGTACGACAATACGGGAAAGGAAAATAAAAACATCGTAGTCAGGAAAAAACTACGATGTTTTTGGATAGGTATGTCATAATCAAAATTAGTTATCTGCTAATGCGGCAGTAATAATTGACATGGAATAGACTTCCATACCGTTACAGCCACGGGAAAGATCATTGATTGGAGCATTAAGCCCAAGAAGAATCGGGCCATAGGCTTCGAATTTTCCAAGACGTTGTGCGATTTTGTATCCGATGTTTCCGGAATTTATGTCAGGGAAAACAAATACATTCGCATGACCTGCTACTTCAGAGTCCGGACACTTCACGCGTGCAACGGTAGGTGATACAGCGGCATCAAACTGAAGCTCGCCGTCCATTGAAAGATTTGGAGCCTTCGCCTTAGCGATCTGGTATGCCTCTGCCATTTTTTCGACGTCAGGATCCTTCGCAGAACCATGTGTTGAGAAGCTGAGGAAGGCAACCTTTGGATCAATACCGAATACGCGACCGCATTCCGCGCAGTTAATTGCTGTCTCGGCAATCTCTTGTGCAGTAGGGCGAATGTTAATTGCACAATCACCGAAGGCTAATACTTCGTTATCGCCGGAAGCAGAAGGACGAACTAAGATAAAGCATGAGGAAACGGATTTGTAACCGGGCTTTGTCTTAATAATCTGCAAGGCCGGACGGACTGTATCAGCAGTAGAATATGTAGAGCCACCTAAAAGACAATCAGCAACGCCCATTTTAACGAGCATTGTTCCAAAATAATTCGGCTGTTTTAATATTTTTTCGGCTTTTTCTTTTGTCATACCTTTGCTTTTACGGAGCTCATAAAATATATCAACCATCTCATCAAAACGATCGTATTCCTCCGGGTCGATAATCTCAGCACCACGTACATTGTAGCCTGCTTCCTCTGCGGCAGACATGACATCGCTCACTTTGCCTATCAAAATCGGGCGAAGGAACGTACTTGCCAAAAGTCTTGAAGACGCTTCGAGAATACGCGGATCAGTACCTTCTGTAAATGCGATACTCTTTGGCGACTTTTTTAATTTATCAATCATATATCCAAAACCAAAATTCGAACTCACTGCTTTGTAATCCTCCTGTATATAGTATTCACTATTATCATTATAACACCTTTTTTTAATAAAAAAATAGATTGGTGCAATGTATTGAAAAAAAAACATTTTTTTGTATTATCACAAGATTTGTATCATGATTTTTATAGTGAACAATTGAAAGTTTTATGATATTATACATAAGAGTAACATGTAAAAAGGAGTAAATATGGAACCTACAGAACAGACTCACAAAAGACGTGTGCGATATTCCGGCACACATCCAAAGAAATTCTCTGAAAAATATAAAGAGCATAATCCCAAAAAGTATGGGGATACGATAGAAAAGGTTATAAGCAAGGGCAGTACACCGGCGGGTATGCACATTTCCATTATGGTGCAGGAAATACTTGATTTTCTTAAAATACAGCCGGGTGAAAACGGACTCGATGCAACCCTTGGCTACGGTGGTCATACTTCGAAGATGCTTGAGTGTCTTAAGGGCAGTGGTCATATTACAGCTCTTGATGTTGATCCGATTGAATCGGTAAAGACGACGGAGCGTTTGCGAAACCTTGGATATGGTGAGGATGTTCTTACGGTAAAGCATATCAACTTCGCGAATATTGACGAGGTAGCTGCGGAGCAGGGGAAATTTGATTTTGTACTTGCAGATCTTGGTGTTTCTTCTATGCAGATTGACAACCCGGAACGTGGTTTTACGTATAAAGAAGAAGGGCCACTTGATCTTCGGATGAATCCCCGGAAGGGCATTTCAGCAGCAGAGCGCTTAAAGGAGGTCAATGTTTTTGAACTTCAGCAGATGCTTGAAGATTATTCAGACGAACCTTATGCAAAGGAAATTGCAAGAGAAATATTGAACCGACGCAAAAGAGGGAATGCCATTGAGACAACCATTGACCTGAAAAATGCAGTGGAGGCGGCACTCAAAATGATTCCGGAGAAGGAACGAAAAGAGGCTGTGAAAAAGACCTGTGCAAGAACGTTTCAGGCGCTTCGTATCGATGTGAATCGCGAGTTTGAGGTGTTATATCAGTTTATGGATAAGCTTCCTGATGTGCTGGCACCCGGGGGAAGAGTGGCAATCCTTACCTTCCATTCGGGGGAGGACCGCCTCGTAAAACAGGCTTTCAAGGAGGGGGCGCGTGCAGGTATATACAGCGATGTTGCAAGGGATGTCATACGTCCATCGAAGGAAGAGTGTGTGCGCAATCCAAGAGCAAAGTCGACAAAAATGCGATGGGCAATACGCGCAAAATAATTCAAAAGATTGGAGGAAGTCATGACGTTTGATTTGGCAAATAATATATCGATTGGGCCATTTACCATACACGTGTACGGATTGATGATTGCAATCGGTTTTTTATCGGCACTTGGTCTTTGTTTATTCCGGGCGAAGAAAGAAGGCCTTGATACAGAGTTTATATGGACATTGTTTTTTTATATTGTCATCGGCGGATTAATCGGCGCGAAGCTTATGTTTATTATCGTTGAGTTTCCGAATTGGATAAAAGACATCTCACTTCTCAAAGATGTAATCAATGGATTTGTTGTATATGGTGGTATTCTGGGAGGAAGTTTTCCACGATGTC
>CALYVE010000109.1 GCA_945492935.1 uncultured Lachnospiraceae bacterium | reverse complement strand
AGTTAAACGCAAGCACACTCGCAACTGCTCCGAGCAGATTACAAATCCAGCCTTTTGTCAATATGGAAACCATAAGCATTCCGAGTAAGTAAATTGTAATGATATTTGCATTAATAAATCCGAGTTTCTGAAATAAAAACCCGATTAGGGTAGCAACTGTCAAAACAATCCCTGTAATCAGAGTATCCTTGACTGATACTCCGCCGGACATTGCTCTGCGAATACGATTCGCATATTTTTCTTTTGCTTCTGAATCCGGAATAATGTGTATATTTACATCTAAAGCAAGCTTAAGCAGACGGTCTACCAGTGTTGGCTTGCTCCACAAATGACGTTTTCGCACATTACTTCTGCCGATAACAATTTTTGTAACACCTGCTATTCTTGCATATTCTGCAATTTGCGCAGACACATCATCGCCATATGTGATCTCGACAACAGCACCGTAGCTCTCTGCAAGCTTAATATGCTCCTGTAAACGCTCTTTATCTTCTTTTTTTAGTTCTTTTTTTGTATCTACATACAATGCTGTAAATCTACCATCAAATGCTTTTGCCATCTGTGCACCAATTGTGATGATCTTACAATTAGAAGGTGATGGCGAAAGGCATACCATAACGTGTTCTTCAATAACGTTCTTATTTGTATCCATAATATGCCCTCCTTCCAAACATAATCATTATATCGCACTTCATGTCTGGTCTCAATACAGCTTACTATGTTTTATTTTATTCTTAAAGTTTAAAACACTTTTGCAAGGTCTTATACTGACCTAAAACAAGAATCGTATCTTCCTCATTCAAATACGTTTCCGGCGTAATAAACATATTCCATTTGCCTTCTCGACGAACACCCATAATGTTAATGCCGTAAGTTTTACGAATATCAATCTGTCCGACCGTTCGACCGACCCAACCGGATGGTATATCCACTTCAAAAATAGCATGTTCATCATCAAGTGAAATATAATCCAAAATATGTGTCGATGTATATCGTATTGCTGCCCATTTTGCAAGCTGTTTTTCAGGATAAACAACCTCATCTGCACCATTTCGCAATAGGAATTTTTCCTGACCATCGCGCTCCGCTCTTGATATTACTAATTTTGCGCCAAGCTCCTTTAACAAACAGGTTGTCTCCAACGAACTTTGAAAATCTTTGCTAATTGTCACTATACAAACATCAAAATTTCGAACGCCTAATGTCTTTAAGAACTCTTCCTGTGTGCAATCACCAATCTGAGCACTTGTCACAAATGACATAGCTTCATTTACGCGCTCTTCCTTTTCATCAATTGCAAGCACCTCATGACCGATTTTTTGAAGCTCCTTTGCAATGTATCTTCCAAATTTACCAAGTCCAATCAATAAAACTGATTTCATAATGTCCTCCTATCCTACCGTCATTTTATCTTGAGGAAATCTTCCCATCTGTACCTTTGTACTCGAAACCGCTGCATATACGAGTGTAAGTCCGCCGACTCTTCCTAAAAACATTAACAAAATAAGTATTATTCTCGACATAATTGTCAATCCGGGAGTAATACCAAGGGTAAGCCCTACCGTAGCCATCGCAGATACGGTTTCAAACAGACATGTCATAATCGGCAAGGCCTCGATTCTGCTCATAATAATAGCACTAACCACAGGAAGCGAAATATACATAAAGAACAAGGTCAACGCTATTGAAATCGTATCATCCGGCACTCTTCTTCCAAAGAAATGCACACTGTCTCTTCTTCGAAATACTGCAATGCCACATCCTATTATTACCGCAAAGGTTGTCGTTTTCATACCGCCCGCAGTAGAACCCGGCGAACCACCAATCATCATTAATCCAATGATAGAAAGCTGTCCGGCTTCACTCATTTGTGTCAAATCAGCGGTATTAAAACCTGCTGTTCGAGGCGTAATCGCCTGGAATAACGAAGAAAACACTCGTTGCTTCATCGGCATATCTTGAAATTCCATAAAGAAAAATGCGATTGCCGGCACAAGAACCAATGCAGCTGTCACAGCCAGAATCACTTTGCTCTGCATACGATAATTCTTTAACCGAAATTTATGTGTACGCACATCATTCCATGTAATAAATCCGATACCGCCGACAATAATCAGGCTCATAATCACGATGTTAATAACCGGATTTTGTATATAGCTCGTCAAAGATGAATACTTTTCGGTGGAACCCATCAAATCAAGTCCTGCATTACAAAATGCAGATATGGAATGAAACACAGCCATCCAAATCCCCTTTGCAATTCCAAAATCCTTGCAAAAGACCGGTGCTAACGCGACCGCACCCAATAATTCGATAAGAAACGTTGTTTTCAAAATAAACCCGGTAAGCTCGACAATGCCTCCAACGTGCGGAGCAGCCACAGCCTCCTGCATAATACTTCTCTGAAACAGCCCTATTTTACGTCCCCCAAGAATTGCAAGGCACGTAACGACTGTAACGACACCCAATCCGCCGATTTGGACAAGTATCAGGATAATAATCTGTCCAAATAAAGACCAATATGTACCTGTATCTTGAACAACCAATCCCGTTACACATACCGACGTTGTTGATGTAAACAACGAATCAAGAAAAGGCGTCACTTGCCCACTTACGGACGAAATCGGAAGCATAAGTAACAATGCCCCAACCAAAATCACACAGGCAAACCCCAAAACAATAATTTGAAACGAATTTAATCTCTGTCGTATTTTATCTGGCTTATTCATGATATCCACCATTCTAATATATATATTACCCATATTAGGCATAAATAGTTTAAGGCATATCCCATTAACATAGTAATAAGAAAACTCACGACACATTAAGATTGTATTAAGGGACGTAGCTTTTGTCACGTCCCTTGTTACAGTTTTTCGCAAAAACGTTTTATTTTGACATCGTTTTCTTCGTTTGGTTTTTGTTTTGGATCAAGCAGTACAAGCTCTGCCTCAAATTTACCGACACCAATTGCATCTTTTAACTTTTCGAATGCCTTATCCGCTCCGCCTCCGATGGTCTTGCCACGTCGGATGCTGCCAAAAAATCACATTGATGCTACAGTAAAAAAAATTGCTTTGTCGGCAATACTTTTGATTACACTGTCGGCAGGGCCCTGCGCTACAAGGCTGTGGTATTCGAAAAAAGAAGACGCATTAATCTTCTGCGTCTTCTTCCTTTCGAATAACAACATGCAATCTGTCACATCGTTCCAACATATCAAGATAGAGCATAAGCTCATCATAAGATGAAACCTCCAGCTTTTCGTATATGCTGCGATTATGCTTTTTTACCGTACTCATACTGATACATGCTCCTTCGGCAACCTGTGCTACTTCATAGCCGTCCAAATAACATTGAAATACTCGATATTCTGCTTTGCTGAGTTTTTCAACGCCGCAAATAAATCGTTCAAACAGTTCCTCAACGCCATCCGGAAGTTCCTTTTGTTCTTTATCGTTGTCTTCTCTTTTTTCATTTAAATATTCAATCAGAGAATCAAATTCTTTTATTCCAAACGTTTTTTGATTTGTAATCCCCTTTTCCCTGATATCCTCAACGCCTTTTTGAATCGGTCTTACAATTCGCCGCGACAGAACAATCGACAAAACAATCATTACTGTTAATAAAACAATGAGCAAAACTGTAAACTTCAAATTACCGGCAAAAATTACGCTCTGACAACCTTCTTTCGGAATCAATACTGCTACCTGCCAGTCTTTTCCGTAATAGCTATGGATTGGAAGAGACTTATGCAATCCAAAATACGATGTTTTCCCCGATTGATAAATGTTATAACGTTTTGTTTGTTTATATTTCAGGTTTTCATCGTCACTGAACCATGTGCCGTCTGTTCCGCCTGTCATTCCCTCCTCAATCATAAGCGTATCTTTTTCCAAAGGAGCCAAAACCGTTATGACTTTACCGAAATCACTATCTACAGAAGGATATTGATTTTGAAAATACAACGCACTTAACTCAATTCCACATACTCCATATAAGGTTCCCTGTTCACTGTAAATTGGAAAACACAACAAAATTACATCATGCCACGTTCCCTCAAGTTCCATGCGTTCCGTCCAATAATAATCAATTTTTGAATCCTCGCCCGCTTCCATCATTTCTTTGTAATACGGAAGGTTATCGACATTAAATTCAAGATTCCATCTTGTACTCATTTCGATATCATGAGAATGCGCAACATCCGGAATACCGCGAAAGAAACTATAAGATTGTTTAAATGCGACATCCTCTCCAACATTTTTCAAACGTATATACAATCCGCTTCTGGAGCATTCGGCATTCGGAGCATGACTGTTTATCGTTGTATCCAAAACAACAAACACACCGCTGCTTCCTGATATTTGCAGGGTTGTATTGATTTCTCCGAACATCTTTTCCTGTAGCTCCAGCAATTTATCTGCATTATTATCAAGGCTTGATATGTCCTTAATTCCGTTATACAACTCATTATTAAGTATGTTTCCAATTTCTCTTGATAATGCAAGTCCATAGCCCTCATATGAATTTATTTCATCTTCTAATCTGCTACCTGTTGTTGCAAGTTCATAACGAATGTGTGATTGTATCGTCTTTTTCTCATTACTCCACGCACCTGTTACTACCAGAAATACGACACCGATTACTACCGTAACAAATGCAACCATCAACATATAAATACGGATTTTCTGACCTAATGTCATATTTTCGCGAAGCTCTTTTTTAAATTGTAATACAATGTTACGTAACCGCTTCTTCATATTAAAATCCCCATTTATGGTGTTATCTTCAATAATTCCTCATAACTACTATCAATAATATAATCTATATCCGTCTTCGTTCCTGAACGAAGATTATCGCGTTCCGCAAGCATCTTCGAACGACTGAAGCTTTCCACCTTTGTCTCAAGGCTCAAATAATTATCATATTTTGGTGCCGAATAAAATTTGTAATTCTTCTGCGTTTCAACAAATGCTTCATATAAGCTCTTATATTTCGGACTTTCAATCGTCGTAATCTTTTCCGGCATCATGTCAAATGCTTCATTTGTTACCGGCATATAGCCAAGACTTGTTACGAGCGAAACATTATTCTCCGGATTTGTTAACCATTCAAGAAATACACAGGCCGCCTTTTCCTTTTGTGGTGTTGATTTCACTGTACAAAATCCTGCACCACGCTGCATGACAAGCTTATCGCCACCTTCAAAAACCGGAACCGGCATAGAAATAAACTCTACCTGTTCCTTCGTATTATCCGGATATGATACATAATCATCATAATATAATACACTTGCCGAAGAAGCAACACTGCACACAACGTCACCGGTCCGCAGAGCTTCTGTAGCAAATCCGCCACCTAACCATATATCACCATTTATTGCTGACTGTGCATAAAGTCCGAAAATTCTATGTAATGCCTCACTATCCTTGATCCCTGTTCCGTCGTTTTCAAAAAATTCCTGTCCAAGCGAAGCAACACCAACCTGATAATAATTAAAATGATAATCGTGTACAAAAAACGCTTTTCCATCATTCAATACATCCGGTGTTTGTGCATCCGTCCATTCATAATATTTATGAGAAACGTCAAACAGGCCCTCCCATGTTGAAAGATCAGACAAAGAAACATTTGTTTCTGCCGCAAACCGATCGAATATCGTCTTATTAACAAACAAAATCTCTGTCGACTTTGCAATCGGGAAAACCATCAGTTTTCCATCAATCTCTCCCTCTTCAATAAATTCAGGAATATAATCCGACAGTTCGTCTTCCGAAAAATAATCATGATAATCAACAAGTATATCCTTATCAGGAAGTGCAAGCACCGTCTTCGGATATGAAATGAACATATCCGGCAATTCTCCTGCTCCCGGCTCATGATTTGCTGCTCGAAGAACACTTTCATGAATATCACTTGTATTTGATACGACATTCACCTGAACACGAATTCCTTTGTCTCGTCCTACCGTTTCATTAAATGTATCAATCATATCATTTAACGGTGAATTCGTCTGTTCGCCATAGACATGCCATAACGTTATCGTAATCGGCGAATTTCCCATTTCCTTTTTATTACACGCTACCAATACCTGTGTTAGTGATGCCACTAACAAAAGAGCAACGAAACGCTTCCATGTTGTCCTTCTTATCTTATCATGTATCATCTTGCATTCTCCTAATAAGCATTCATTATTGTCTCGCAAAAATTCTAATTCTTCATACGATTTTTTACCTATTTTATAATACACTACCATATCTTTCACATCAAGCAAAAACTTAATTAAATGAATTTATTGTATT
>CALYVE010000108.1 GCA_945492935.1 uncultured Lachnospiraceae bacterium | reverse complement strand
CTTTTGATTGCACTGCCGGCAGGGCCCCGCGCCACAAGGCCGCGGTATACAATAAAAAGGGGCTGCCACAAATGTAGCAACCCCCAACCTAAGGACCGAATATTAATCGACTTTCTTAGAATTCTTTTTATTTTTCTTGTAAATTTCGTATCCTGTACCACCACAGATAGCAGCGATAAGTAACCACCACCATGACATCTTCTTGTCATCATCGTCGTCAACGCCACCAATCAACGGAACCTCGCCATCTTCAATCGTTACGTCGCCGGTCTTTTCTTCTGTATTTGCATCAGAAAGTGGTACCTGTGTATCTTCAATCTGTGTAGTATCCGCATCATCAACATCTGCATTGTCATCCTGTGAATCTGCACCATCTGCTAACGGAACATTATTATCAGGAATTGTTGTCTGCGTTGTCTGCGTTGTCTGCGCATCCGGTGTCGCCGGTGCATCCGGTGTTGTCGGTACATCCGGTGTTGTCGGTACATCCGGTGTTGTCGGTACATCCGGTATTGTCGGTACATCCGGTGTCAGCTCTGCAAGCTTTTCATCGAATGCATCCTTCGCATCATTTTCCTTTGCATCGTCCAATGCATCCTTTGCTGCCTGAAGTTCAACCTCCGCTGCTGCAAGCTTCGCACCTAACACATCAAGAATCGTCGTATCAATATTACTGTTCTTCATGCTAAGTACTGCTGCCTTTAACACATCAACCTTAGCCTGTGCTATTGCAACGTCTGCATTTGTTTTCTCTGCAAGCTTAATTAATTCTGCATAATTTGTAGCATTCTTAGCATCTGTAAGAGCCTGTTTTGCCTTTTCAAGAGCACCGGCCTTATCTTCTGCATCCTGTGCAGCAGCATCAGCAGCCTCTCCCTTTTCATCGGCGATTTCCTGCTTATCATCCTGATTATCCTCAGCAGTCTTCACAGCCTCCTCAGCAGCCTTCACTGCAGAAGTAGCATCATCCAATGCAGCCTTTGCATTCTCATAATCAGCCTTACTCTGTTCTGCATCTGCAAGGAACTTACGGAAGTTCTCATCCGTCTCAAACAACTGAATGTAATGCTTGTTGTTTGCTTTGTCCTTCAGATACATCTCGTAATTCGTATTCAGCCAAGCCTGCTCTGTCTTCGCAGGAACAGCATCGATATATTTTAATCCGTCGCCGTATCTCTCTGTTACCTTTAATACTACATCCTTTTGAACATCAACCTTCTGCTTATCATAAGATAATTCATATGCATATTTTGTAGTATCCTTCTCAGAAGCAATCTTAGCATCATCGGCTGTTGCACTCGTTCCGTTTTCTGCCATAACCATCGCTTCGCCGGTTGTCTGTGCCTTAACACCACTCACAACCTTTGAGACAATGTTATTGATATCAGCACTGATGTTCTTCGCATTACCGGATGCCTTAGCTGTAGCTGCCTCAAGCGCCTTTTCACGTGCTTTGTCTTTTGCGGTATCTTTATCCTTGTCTGTTACTTCATCGCCTGTAACATTCTCATGTTCAACAATCACAACATCTGCTGTACTAAAGTTCCAGTTCCAAGATGTCCAGTCAACAATTTCAGAACCATTCTCCTTGTAAAGTTCCTTCTTAATCCGCTTCTTCTTTTCCTCTTTATTAAACAAGCCAACCACACTATCCCATGATGAATAATCTACCGTTGTCTTTATTGCAGTTGCGTAAGAAATCTCTATCTTTCCACTCGTAAATGTGTACTCATCATCTTTGAAGATATTCTTAACATCCTTTGTTTTTTTCGCCGAAACGTTATCAACGCTATTGGAAAATACAAAATATCCGGCCTTTTGAAGTGAAGAAACAATGTCATCCATCCAATCTGAAGCCAAGCCCTTTGCATTATTCCACCAGTTGCTCTCCATGACTACCTTTCCGGCTAAGTCAATGGTTGTAGTATAAGTCGTTGCAAAATTAACAACTGCAGAAGCGGTCGTTTTTGTCTCTTCTGAAAGCTTAAGCTCCAATAACAAATCGTTAACACCCATCTGGGCATTTGCTGCATTTTTCGCTGCTTCCTCTGTATCATATTCAAAACCGGAGCTGACATCTGTCTTGTCGTACGACGTCGTTGTAACAGTACCTGTAACTGTTTCAACCTCCTTACCGGCTTCTGTTTTAACATCGGTCTGTTTGTCAGAAACAACCTGATTCTCTGAAAGAGTACCTTCAATATCTACTACAACTTTACTTGTACCGTTCTTAAGATAATATGTGCCGTTGGCCTCAAAAATCTCGCCCGCTGTAAGTTTTTTGTTAAATTCTTCCTCTGACATATTAATCTGCAAGGAATCAGATAATGCTACATAGTGTGAAGGCTTCGCAGCCTCGATTTCCAATTCACCGAGCGTCTTCTCGAAGATTATCAGGTTCTTCTTATCTGTATCAAACTTGTAATTCATGTAAAGCTCTGTCTTATCGCCATTTGCATTCGTAATAACGATCTTGTAGTAATTCTTTACATCCTTACCGCCAAATTTTGTGAATTTGCCGGCATAATCTACAGTGCTTCCCTCTTCAGGATTTACAATGTATGGAACATAGTAGCCCTTCATAATGAGGTCAAATAATTTGTCTGCTTCATTCCAGTTTTCTTTTCCTGCCTGTACAACCTTCTCCTGCTCAATAATCTGGAGTGCTAATTCATTTGCCTCGAATGCTGCTTTCTTCTCATCAAGAGCCTTATCCGCAGCTTCCTTCGCTGCCTCTGCCTCTGAAAGCGCATCCTTTGCATCCTCTGTTGCAGTCTTTGCATCTTCAAGATCTTTATCTGCTTTGTCCTGAGCATCCTTCGCTTCTTCTAATTTCTTATCTGCATCATTCTTTGCAGTCTCTGCAGCATTCTTTGCAGCCTCTGCCTCTGCAATAGCAGCTTCATAAGCTTCCTGTGCAGCCTTCAGTTCAGACTCCAATGCATCTGCCTTTGTCTTAACATTTTCCAAATTCGCTGCTGCAGCATCTACATTTGCCTGTGCTGCCGCAACTGCTGCCTTATATGTCTCGTCAGCCTCCTGCGCTGCTGCTACCGCTGACTCATAATCAGACTTCGCTGTGTTATAAGCTTCCTCTGCAGCCGCGTAATCTTCTTCTGCCTTCGTTACGATGCTCTGTACCTTATCATAAGCTTCTTTTGCAGCTTCCTTTGTCGTCGCATTCTTAATTGCATCTATATTCGTATTGACATCCTTGAGCGCTGTCGCCACATCTTCCTTTGCCGTACTTGCGATATCTTTAATAAGATCTGCATTTGTCTCGGCAGCATCCATTGATGTCTCTGTCTGGCTTGTAGCTTCCTCTGCCTCATCTATATTTGAATTTGTATCGTCAACTGCTGCCTGCGCATCATTGATCTTTGTGCCATCTTCGTCGCTGTTGGCCTCTTCGTCGAATGCATCCTTCGCATCTGTAACTTCCTTGGATACATTTTCTGTTCCTTCAATTGCGGAAACTAAATCATCTCCGGAATCCTTTGCATCTTCTACAGCCTGTGACGCCTCATCCTTTGTTTCTGTTGCAACTTCCACAGCATCCTTGCTATCTTCGTCAAGTATTTCGTTGTTCTCTTCCCCATCATTTGCCAATGCCGTAACTGACGTTGCGGATGCAGCAGCAAATGCAGAAATACCAATAGCCATTGCTTTCACTACACTACGACTTACTTTCTTCTTCATCCTGAATTCCTCCAATTCATCGTCTAAATAGACTTCCACTAACTAGCATTTTTATACTTTATGCCACTTACTATATCGCATGTGAATATAAAAAGTAAACTAGCCAAATGGCTAGTTTTTACATTTTTGATGAAATTTTGTCATAAATCAAATAATTTTCTTATTTTTTGCTTCATTTACCGCTTGAGCTTTACTGTTAACCCCTAGTTTTTTGTAGGTTTGCTGATTATAATACTTTACTCCTGCCTTTGATAAGCCAAGGGAATCGGCAATCTTTTCAACACTCATGCCCTCTGCCTGCATTCGAAGCACTTTAATTTCCATATCAGACAGGATAATATTTCCCGACTGCTTCTCAACCAGGTAACCGGGATAAGACTCTGCAATCATTTCACACTCCTTCATTACCTGCTTTTTAAATTCCATTTTCTTCCATATAAATGTATCACATTTTAGAAGCTCCCATATCGCTGCACCTTCTCGCGAGAAAATCCGGACAAAATTGTACTCCTCTGCCAATGTTATAGCACTTTGCAAGGTTTGTTTCCAAGCGGAATCCTCCATTCTGTATTGCGTGATTGCAAGTAATATCCCAACCTCAATCTGCAAATATGTACGCTGACGAAGTTCTGCAAAATACTGTAGTCTTTGCAAAAGGGTTAATGCTTTATTTTTTTTGCCAAGCGCAAGATAAACGCGAATCTTCGTAATATAATGGAAGCGTTCCAGTGTACAAAATTCTTTGTCCTCATCCGGTGCTGTCTCAAGCCATTCGACAACCTCATTCCGATTGCCCATGTATAACAAAAACCGTATGCGTAAGGATTCCACGCCTGCAAGCATCTGTTGTTTATCTGAAGGTATACTCTTTTTGAAGCTTAACAGACTTTCGATACCGTCATCTAATTGTCCTCCCATCGCAGAAAGCTGTGCAAGAATACCGACTGCCACGAACTGTAATTCCAGGCATCCACCACTTTCTGCCTGCACACGTCCTTTGTTAGCCAGTGTAGAGACCTCGTAATTATCCCCGCCTTTTTCGAACTGACTCTCTGCAAGTGCGATATTCACAATGCCTTTACCGTATCTACCGAGTACGATCTCAACAACTTTGCCAATGCTCTTTGCCAGTGTCCGATCCTTTTTACTCCATTCACTGAAATCTTTTCCACCCTGCAAAATTGTAGGCTCATTATTTGTAATCGAAAACTCAGGCATAGCAAGCTTTGAATTTGTCAAAAGTGCACTTGCATTTTTGAGAATGTCGACCATCTTAATTACGCCACGTTGCGGCAGACTGATATCCAGGAAAATAATTCTTGCCTGTGCTTCCCTTTTTGCGCTGCCTGTTTGATTCTTCGTATATTCCACAAGCTGGTCATACCAATAATTACTCTCTTCATCATTCATAAGAATGGATTGAAGCATACTCATCGCAGCAATTAATTCCGCACTTTGCTTGATGGTCTCTTCCGGAAGTGCCAAATAATATTCCTTGAGTTCCCAGTAATGTCCCACTCCGGCATGCTTTCTGGAATTATTAATCAGAATTCTTGATATGCCGTCTTCGTTATGACATTTCTCATATAATCTAAGTGCCGACAAAACATCATCCTGATATTCATAGCAGCTGCCCGCATTGTAATATAATTCCTGTATGTATTTGTTGGAATATGTTTTGCGGAGTCTTCTGCGCAACGCATTTTTGATTGGCTCACGAAGCTCATAAATAACATGCTCCACGTCCGAATGCTCGATAATAAAATTACCCGTCTCCTGTGCACGTGAAATAAGCGTTGCTGCATCCTGTCTCTTTGAAATCGTCTGTGCAAGCTGCAAATCAAACCGTTCCACGACAGAAATAGCCATCAAAAATTCCTGCATTTGAAGCTCCCACTGATCAAATACATAAGTATCAAGATAATCCCACCAGTCTTTTCTCGCCTCTTCGATTTGTGCTAATTGAATTTTGGCCCGATTGGATGAATCCTGCGGATTCATACATGCAAGTTGAATACGGATTGCCGCAATCCGACAGAACAATGGGAATCCCTGTGAAATTTCGCGTAAGCGCTGTTCCGCTTCCGACATAAGCACAAGATCCCATTTTGAAAGATATTCCTGAAATTCCTGTTCAGAGAAGCTAAGATCTGCTTCTGTGATAATCGTAAAAATCTTCTGAATATAAAGTGGCATAATCCAGGCCGGAATAACTGCCCTCGAAATAAGAATCAACCAGACATTGCGATCCTCTATCATGCGCTCCATCGCATCATAATATGTCTCACGTTCCTCTGCTGATATAATCGATTCCAAATTATCGATAACAACAATTGCTTCCTGCCCTTCGATATTGTCATAACATTTTTGTATATCGGAAGGCTCACAATTGTATGCTGAAAAATAATGAAAACGTCTTCGATTTAAATAATCAAAGACAAAAGAAGTCTTTCCAAAGCCTGTTGCACCATAAATATAAACGGTCTGGTTCATGCTTTGCGCAACCTTCATAAGCTCATTTGCACGTTTCGTGCGAATGAATTTCGCATCTACAGTCATCTTTTTCGTTCTCTTTGATGGTTGCATAAGAATCCCCCTCCCAAAAACATT